>DAOLLE010000026.1:0-14271 GCA_035331205.1 Burkholderiaceae bacterium | reverse complement strand
CACCTCCGGGTCCATCACCGTGGCCAGCGCGGCCCAGGCCTGCGCGGCGCGGTCCGCCCCGGCCGGGGCGCCCTCGTTCACCAGGCGCCCCCCGGGTAGGCGCGCTGCAGCGACTGCATCTCGGCCAGCAGGTAGCCCATGTGCTCGCTGTGCACGCCCTGGCGGCCGGTGCTGCGGAAGGTCGTCGCCTTGGGCTGGGTCAGCCCAGCGGCAGTGAAGACCTGGCCGATCTCCGCCTCCCAGGCCGCACGCAGGTCGGCCATGCGCGGGCCCAGGCCGGCCGCCGCCGCGGCCTCGTCGATGGCGTCGAGCTCGAACAGCTCGGCCACGTAGGGCCATTGGCGCTGCAGGGCGTCGCGCAGGCGGCGGGCCGACTCCTCGGTGCCGTCGCCCAGGCGCACGACCCAGTCCGCCGAGTGCTGCTGGTGGTAGCGCGCCTCCTTGAGCGACTTGGCGGCGATGGCGGCCAGCTCGGCATCCGCCGTGCCGCCCGGCGCGCTCAGCGCCTCCCAGACCTGCTTGAGCAGCGTGGCCACCAGCAGGTTGCGCAGCACGGTGCCGGCAAAGTCCTCCGCCGGGCCGCTGATGCCGCGGCGCATCGGCAGCTCGACGAGGGTCGGGTTGCGGTAGTCGCGCTCCTCGCGCAGGAAGGCGTAGGCGTCCTCGTCGCGCGCCACGCCGGTGAGCCGCTGCTCGACCGTAGCGGCATGGCCGAAGAGCGCGCGGGCCTGGCCGATCAGGTCCAGCGAGAGGTTGGTCAGCGCGATGTCCTCTTCCAGGATCGGCGCGTGCCCGCACCACTCGGCCAGGCGCTGGGCATGGATCAGGCAGGTGTCGGCCAGGCGCAGCAGGTACTGCAGCTGCGGATCGGGGCTGACGGTGATGGAGGGTGTCGTCATGCTGCTTCGATTTACATGTGATCGACCGAGTCCGGCAGCTTGTAGAAGCTGGGGTGCCGGTAGACCTTGTCCTCCGCCGGGTCGAAGTACATGTCCTTGTCGCCCGGGTCGCTGGCGACGATGTGCTCGGAGCGCACCACCCAGACGCTGGTGCCTTCCTGGCGGCGGGTGTAGACGTCGCGCGCAAGCTGGATGGCCATGGCCGAGTCGGGCGCGTGCAGGCTGCCGCAGTGCTTGTGGTCCAGGCCGGCCTTGCTGCGCACGAAGACCTCCCACAGGGGCCATTCGTTGCGGGACGTGGCCGTCGCGGCGGGGGATTGGGTTTCGCTCATCGCTGTCTTTCTCGATTCGTTGCGGGGCCGGTCAGGCGGCCTGGGGGGCCAAGGCAGCGGCTGCGGCGCGCTGCGCCTGCTTCTCGGCATGGGCCAGCGCGGCCTCGCGCACCCAGGCGCCGTCGTCCCAGGCCTTCACGCGCATGCCCAGGCGCTCGCGGTTACAGGGGCCTTCGCCGCCCACCACGCGCCAGAACTCGTCCCAGTCGATGCTGCCGAAGTCGTAACGCTGGCGCTCTTCGTTCCACTTCAGGTCCGGATCGGGCATCGTGACGCCCAGCACCTTGGCCTGCTCGACGGTGGCGTCGACGAACTTCTGGCGCAGGTCGTCGTTGCTGATGCGCTTGATGCCCCAGCGCATGCTCTGCGCGCTGTGGGTGGACTCGCCATCGGGCGGGCCGAACATCATCAGGCTGGGCCACCACCAGCGGTTCACCGCGTCCTGCACCATCGCGCGCTGGGCTTCGGTGCCGTTTTGCATCATCACCAGCAGGCTGTCGTAGCCCTGGCGCTGGTGAAAGCTCTCCTCGCGGCAGATGCGGATCATCGCCCGCGCATAGGGCGCGTAGCTGCAGCGGCACAGAGGCACCTGGTTCATGATGGCCGCGCCGTCCACCAGCCAGCCGATCACGCCCACGTCGGCCCAGGTCAGGGTCGGGTAGTTGAAGATCGAGCTGTACTTGGCCTTGCCGCTGTGCAGCGCACCGAGCAGCTCGTCGCGGCTGGTGCCCAGCGTCTCGGCCGCGGCGTAGAGGTACAGGCCGTGGCCGCCCTCGTCCTGGATCTTGGCGAGCAGAATCGCCTTGCGCTTGAGCGTGGGCGCGCGCGTCACCCAGTTGCCCTCGGGCAGCATGCCGACGATCTCCGAGTGCGCGTGCTGGCTGATCTGCCGCACCAGGGTCTTGCGGTAGTGATCGGGCATCCAGTCCTTGGCCTCGATGAAGCCACCGTCGTCGATGCGCGCATCGAAGCGTTCTTCCAGCTTCAACTCCTCGGCGGAGCGCACCGGCCGGGCCGCGGTCGCGCCCTCCTTGGCCATCAGGTCCATCGCTTGGGTGTACATGTTCAGGCTCTCCTGTCAGGGGGCGTCGCCGGCGGGGTCAGCGGCGATCGATGACGCGGCGCGCCTTGCCGGTGAGGGTGCGCTCGATCGCGTCGGGCGCACAGACCTCCACCTTGCAACTGACGCCGCACAGGGTCTTGATGCGGTGCTCCACCGCGTTCGAGATCTCGCGCACATCGGCAAAGGCGTGCTGCGGCTGCAGTTCGCAGCGCACCAGCAGCTTGTCCAGGTGACCGTTGCGGGTGACCACCAGCTGGTACTGGCCGGAGAGCTGGCCGTGGCCCAGCACGATTTCCTCAATCTGCGTCGGGAAGAGGTTCACGCCCCGGATGATCAGCATGTCGTCGCTGCGGCCGACGATCTTGCCCATGCGTCGCATGCTGCGCGCGGTGGGCGGCAGCAGGCGCGTGAGGTCGCGCGTGCGGTAGCGAATCACCGGCAGCGCCTCCTTGGTCAGCGTGGTGAACACCAGTTCACCCTCGCTGCCCTCGGGCAGCACCTCGCCCGTCAGCGGGTCGATGATCTCGGGATAGAAGTGATCCTCCCAGATCACCGGGCCGTCCTTGGTCTCGATGCACTCGTTGGCCACGCCCGGGCCCATCACCTCGGACAGGCCATAGATGTCCACCGCGTCGATGCCGGCGTCACGCTCGATCTCACGGCGCATCGCCTCGGTCCAGGGCTCGGCGCCGAAGATGCCGACCTTCAGCGAGCAGGCCGCCGCATCCATCCCCTGGCGGCGCATCTCCTCGATGATCACCTGCATGTAGCTCGGGGTGACCATGATGATGTCCGGCTTGAAGTCGGTGATCAGCTGCACCTGCTTCTCGGTCTGGCCGCCCGACATCGGGATCACGGTGCAGCCCAGCCGCTCGGCGCCGTAGTGCGCGCCCAGGCCGCCGGTGAACAGGCCATAGCCGTAGGCCACGTGCACGATGTCGCCGGGCCGGCCACCCGCGGCACGGATCGAGCGCGCCACCAGGTCGGCCCAGTGGTCGATGTCGTTGCGGGTATAGCCCACCACCGTCGGCTTGCCGGTGGTGCCCGAGGAGGCGTGCACGCGCGCCACCCGCTCACGCGGCACCGCGAACAGGCCGAAGGGGTAGTTGTCGCGCAGCGTGGCCTTGCTGGTGAAGGGGAACTTGGCCAGATCCGCCAGCGTCTTCAGGTCGCTGGGGTGCACGCCCTTCTCGTCGAAGGACTTGCGGTAGTGCGGCACGTTGTCATAGGCGTGCTGCAGTGACCACTTCAGCCGCTGCAGCTGCAGGGCCTGAAGTTCGTCGCGGCTGGCGGTCTCGATGGGCTCCAGGTCTCCGGGCGCGGGGCGCTTGACGGGCATGGGCTTGTCTCCTCGATGCGTTGGGTGGTCGACGCAGGGGCTGCCGGCTTGGGCCGGTCGGAAGTCCCGCGCGAGAAAGTCTAGAGTTCGTCGACGCGCGGCGTCAGCCGGCGGCCTGGGGCGCCACGGTCGGCCGCCCCTTCATGCGGTAGGAGCGGCCGCGGAACACCGCGATGCGCTCACCCCGCTGGTTGGTGACGCGGATGTCGTACACGCCGGTGCGGCCGGCCTGGTGCACCTCCTCGGCCACCGCGGTGAGCACATCGCCCTCGCGCGAGGCGGCGAAGAGGTCCACATCGAAGCCCGAGGCCACCGTCATCTCGTTGTACGAGTTGCAGCCGTAGGCAAAGGCGGTGTCGGCCAGCGTGGCCACCAGGCCGCCGTGGCAGATCGCAAAGCCATTGACCATGTCGCGGCGCACCGTCATCACCGCGGTGGCCCGGCCGGGCGCAATGTCGGTGATCTGGATGCCCAGCGCACGCACCGCGTGGTCCTGGGCGTACATGCCGTCGCGGACGAACTCCGCGGTCTGCTGGGGGGTCATCGTCATGGAGGATTGAGCGGTCGGATCAGCGGTCGACAAAGGTCGGCGCGCGCTTGGCGAAGAAAGCCGTCACACCCTCGGCATAGTCACCCGCATGACCCAGCGCGGACTGCAGCCGGCCCTCGTTGACCAGCGCCTCGTCGTAGCCCATGCCTGAGGCGGCGTCGAAGGCACGGCGCGTCTCGACCAGCGCGCGCGACGGCATCGCCGCCAGCCGCGCGGCCAGCGCCGCCACCGTGGCGCCCAGCTCCGCGTCGTCCACGCACTGCCAGATCAGGCCCCAGGCCGCGGCCTGCTCAGCGCTGAGCTTGTCGCCCAGCATCGCCAGCCCCATCGCCCGCTGGCGGCCCACCAGCCGCGGCAGCCACCAGGTGCCGCCGCAGTCGGGCACCAGCGCGATCTTCGAGAAGGCCTGGATGAAGCTGGCCGAGCGCGCCGCCACCGCCAGGTCGCAGCCCAGCGCGAAGTTGGCGCCCGCCCCGGCCGCCACGCCGTTGACCGCCGCGATCACCGGCACCGGCATCGACTGCACCCGCAGCGCCAGCGGCCGATAGCAGGCCTCGATCAGCGCGCCGATGTCCGGCTGCTCGGCCGCAGGCAGCATCTGCCCATCCACCATCTTCGGCGCGATCGCGGGGTCGCTCAGGTCCTGGCCGGCGCAGAAACCCCGGCCGGCGCCGGTGATGACCACGCAGCGCACGCTGGCGTCGTCGGCCGCCACATTCAGCGCCGCCAGCAGCTCGGCGTGCATCGACGTGGTGAAGCTGTTCAGCGCCTTGGGGCGGTTCAGCGTCAACGTGCGCACCGCACCGTCTTGCTGGGTCAGGACCTGGGGCTCTGGCTGGCTCGTCGTCACACTGTCTCCTGGTTCAAAACATTCTTGACCGACCGGTAAGTAAATCGTAGCCTCCGATTTGATCCAGCGCAATCGCATAGACCTCGGGGTTGACCCTGAGAGCCTCTCGCAGAAACCCTTTGATCCATCGCAAGGACAGAACGTCCATGTGATTGCGTCGAATTCCAGATAGGAGACCTTGCATGCCCTGCTACGCCATCGACGGCGTGATCCCCGTCGTCGACCCCACCGCCTATGTGCACCCCAGCGCGGTGCTGATCGGCGACGTGATCGTCGGCCCCGGCGCCTACATCGGCCCGCTGGCCAGCCTGCGCGGCGACTTCGGCCGCATCGTCATCGAGGAAGGTGCCAATCTGCAGGACACCTGCGTGATGCACGGCTTTCCCGGCACGGACACCGTCGTCGAGGTCAATGGCCACATCGGCCACGGCGCGGTGCTGCACGGCTGCGTGGTGCGGCGCGACGCGCTGGTGGGCATGAACGCGGTGGTGATGGACGAGGCCGAGATTGGAGAGGCCAGCATCGTCGCCGCCTGCGCCTTCGTGCGCGCGGGGCTCAAGATCCCCGCCGGCAAGCTGGTGGTGGGTGCGCCCGCGAAGGTGGTGCGCGACCTCACTGAGGACGAGATCGCCTGGAAGCGCGCCGGCACCGGCACCTACCAGGAGCTGACGCGGCGCAGCCTGGCCTCGCTGGTCGAGGTGGCGCCGCTGGCGGCGGTGGAAGCCGACCGCCCGCGCATCCCCGCCTCGGACGTCAAGCCACTGATCGCCACCAAGCGCGGCGAGTGAAGCAAACCGCCGCTGCCGCCTTGTGCGATGGGCGGATCAGCGCGCGCTGGCCTCGGCGTCTTCCAGCGCCAGCGACACGCCCTGGTCGGTGACGTTCACCACACCCGGGCGGCGACCCGCCTGGCGCAGGCGATCCAGCTCGGCGGGCTTGAGCTGGCGCACCACCGCGCCTTCGAGCAGCTGCTCGGCCAGCAGCCCGCCCCAAGTGCTGACCGAGCCGGCCAGCAATTGCGGCAGCCCGTCCACGCTCACACCATCCGCCCGCACGTTGGCCAGCACCACGCTCTGCTTCGACGCGTCATAGCGCAGCGCGGTCGTAAAGCCCAGCGACCCCTCGAGCGGGCGCCGCAGCAGCGCGCCCTGCAGGCCCAGATCCAGCGCGATCGCGATGCGCTGGTCGGCGGGCAGCAGCTTCAGCCGCGGCCGCGCCAGCGTGAGGTCGAAGACCTGCATCACGCGACGCTGCGCCGGAAACCGCGTGGCCAGCGCGCTGAGCAGCTCGGCCTCGCTCAGGCCGATCTCGCGCGGCGCCAGCAGCGCGCAGCCACTGAAGCCGAGCGGCAGTGCCAGGGCGAGCGACGCGCCGAGCCAGCGCCGCCGAGCGGCATCGATGCGCTCAGGCCGGAATGTCGGCGCGAACGCGCGGGGCGAAAAGGGGTGAACGGACATGGGGGCTCCCGGAGGGACGGTGGGACAGTGGACGGCCGACCGCCCGGCCACTATATTACTGACCAGTCAGTCATTGATTTTCACCCCGTGATCGAGACCGCCCCCGACGCCGCCCCGGCGGCCGACGCCCCCAGCGCGCCCGCCCATCAGCGCCGCAAGGCCGAGCGCCCGCAGGAGCTGCTGGACGCCGCGCTGGCGCTGTTCGTCGAGAAGGGTTTCGCCGCGACGCGCGCTGAGGAGGTGGCGCGCCGCGCCGGGGTGTCCAAGGGCACGCTCTACCTCTACTTCGAGAGCAAGGAAGAGCTGCTCAAGGCGGTGATCCGTGAGCGCCTGTCCAGCCGCATCGCCGCCGCTGCGGATTTCGTGGCCAGCCACGACGGCGACATCGCCAGCCTGCTGCGCGACGTGTTGACGCACTGGTGGAGCGAGGTGCTGCACAGCGACGCCTCGGGCGTGTTCAAGCTCATCATCGGCGAGGTGCGCAACTTCCCCGACATCGCCGAGTTCTACCTGCGCGAGGTGGTGGAACCGGGCCAGCGCCTGCTTGGCGGCGTGGTCGCGCGCGGCATCGCCAGCGGCGAGTTCCGGCCGCTGCCCGTCGAGATGGTGGTGCAATCGCTGGTGCTGCCGATGGTGATGCTCTGCGTGCACAAGCACTCGATCGGCGCCTGCCAGCCCAACCCCACCGTCGACGACTCCGACGCCTTCATCCGCCAGCACATGGACCTCCTGCTTCACGGCCTTGTGGCCGCCCCGCCCGATCGGGCCCCCTCGGCCGGCCGGGTGGGCGCATGAAGCGCGGTACTCGGATCGCTCTGGCGGCATTGGCCGTCGTCGCGCTGGCCGTCGGCGGCGCCCGTTTCCTGAAATCACGCGGCACCGCGGATCCGGCGGGGCCCGCGGCGTCGGCGGCTTCAACGGCGTCGGCAGCCTCGGCAGGCTCCGCCGCCGCGGTGCTGGAACTGGCCGACAGCGACCTGGTCGAGGTGCGCGCGCTGGCGCTGACGCGCAGCGTGACCTTCACCGGCAGCCTCAAGGCGGTGAACTCGGCGGTGCTCAAGGCCAAGGTGGCCGGCGAGCTGGTGGCGCTGACGCCGCGCGAGGGCGACGCGGTGCGCGCCGGCGACGTGATCGGCCGCATCGAGACCACCGAGTTCGACTGGCGCCTCAAGCAGGCCGAGCAGCAGGCCGCCGCCGCGGTGGCCCAGCGCGAGGTCACGCGCCGGCAGCTGGAGAACAACCAGGCGCTGGTGACGCAGGGCTTCATTTCCCCCACCGCGCTGGACACCGCGCGGGCCAACGACCAGGCGGCCCATGCCAACGTGCTGGCCGCGCAGGCCGCGGTGGAATTGGCACGCAAGGCGGTCAACGACGCGGTGCTGCGCGCGCCGATCGCCGGCCAGGTCTCGCAGCGCATCGCCCAACCGGGCGAGCGGGTGGCGGTGGACGGCCGGGTGATCGAGATCGTCGACCTGTCGCGCCTCGAGCTCGAAGCCGCGCTGCCGCCCGAGGACGCTGCCGCGGTCGCGCCCGGCGCTGCCGCCGCGCTCTGGGTCGAGGGCTTGGCGCAGCCGCAGCCGGCGCGCGTCGTGCGCGTCAACCCGGCGGCGCAGGCCGGCACCCGCGCGGTGCTGGCCTACCTGAGCCTGAGCGGCGGGCCGGGCCTGCGCGCCGGGCTGTTCACGCGCGGCGAGATTGCGCTGGATCGTGGGGCCGGGGCCCCGGTTGCGGCCGTGCCAGTGTCCGCGGTGCGCGTCGACCAGGCGCAGCCCTATGTGGTGGTGTTCGAAGCCGGCCGCCTGCGCCAGCGCAGCGTGCAGCTCGGTGCGCGCGGCAGCCCGCCCACATCCACCGCCGCAGCGGGCGCGGGCGAGCCCTTCGTCGAGCTGCGCAGCGGCGTCGCGCCCGGTGCGCGGGTGCTGCGCGGCAGCGTCGGCCTCGTGATCGACGGCAGCAGCGCCCGGATCACCGCGCCCGCCCGCAACGGCCAGGCCGCGACCGCAGCCCCCTCCGGCGCCAGCCGCTGACGCGCCGGAGACCGCCCGATGTGGTTCACGCGCGTCTCGATCGCCAACCCGGTGCTGGCCACGATGGTGATGGCCGCCCTGCTGGTGCTGGGCCTGTTCTCCTACCAGCGGCTGAAGGTCGACCAGTTCCCGGACATCGAATTCCCGATCGTCGTCGTCTCGGTGGATTACCCCGGCGCCTCGGCCGAGATCGTCGAGACCGAGGTGACCCGCAAGGTCGAGGAGGCGGTCAATTCGATCGACGGCATCAATCAGCTCTACTCGCGCAGCTACTCGGGCACCTCGGTGGTGATCGTGCAGTTCGAGTTGTCGATCGACGCCCGCAAGGCCGCCGACGACGTGCGCGAGAAGGTGGCCATCCTCGAAGCCAGCCTGCGCGACGAGGTCAAGAAGCCCAAGGTGCAGCGCTTCGACCCGGCCTCGCGCCCGGTCTGGACGGTGGCGCTGAGCGCGGCGGACGGCAAGGTCGATCCGGTGCAGCTCTCGACCTGGGCCGACCAGGTGCTGCGCAAGCGGCTGGAGAACGTGCGCGGCGTCGGCTCGGTGGCGCTGGTGGGCGCGATCAAGCGCGAGATCAACATCTACCTGAACCCGGCGGCGATGGAGGCGCTGGGCGTCAGCGTCGACCAGGTGATGGCCGCGGTACGAACGGAAAACCAGGACCTGCCCGCCGGCGCGCTGCGCTCGCTGCAGCGCGAGCGCGTGGTGCAGGTGGAAGGCCGTATCGGCCGGCCCGAGGAGTTCGAGCGCCTCGTCGTCGCTCGGCGCGCGGGCACCTTGATCCGCCTGGGCCAAGTCGCTCGTGTGGCCGATGGTCCCGAAGAGCCCGAGTCGCTGGCGCTGTACAACGGCCAGCGCACCATCGCACTGGATGTGCTCAAGGCCCAGGGCGAAAACACCATCGCGGTGGTCGACGGGCTGAACGCCGCGGTGGCGCAGCTGCGCAGCCGCGGCGAACTGCCGCCGGGCACCACGCTGGAGCTGGTGCGCGACAACTCGCGGCCGATCCGAGTGGCCGTCACCAACGTGCGGCAGACGCTTTTCGAAGGCGCGCTGCTGACGATCGGCATCGTCTTCCTCTTCCTGAACTCCTGGCGCTCCACGGTCATCACCGGGCTGACGCTGCCCATCGCGCTGATCGGCACCTTCTTCGTGATGCACTGGAACGGCTTCTCGATCAACATGATCACGCTGATGGCGCTGAGCCTGTGCGTGGGCCTGTTGATCGACGATGCGATCGTCGTGCGCGAGAACATCGTGCGCCATGTGCAGATGGGCAAGGACGCGCGCCGCGCCGCACTCGACGGCACAGCCGAGATCGGTCTGGCGGTGCTGGCCACCACGCTGTCGATCGTCGCGGTGTTCCTGCCCATCGGCTTCATGGGCGGGATCATCGGCAAGTTCTTCCACGAGTTCGGCATCACCATCGTGGCGGCGGTGCTGATCTCGATGTTCGTGAGCTTCACGCTCGACCCGATGCTCAGCTCGGTCTGGCATGACCCGGCCATCCATGCCGACGGCGCACCGTTCCAGCCCAGGACGCTGTACGACCGCACGCTGGGCCGGGTCACGCACGCGGTGGACCGCTTCTCGCACGCGCTGGGGCGCGGCTACGAGCGCGCGCTGGCCTGGTCGCTGCGGCACAAGCTGGCCACGGTGGCGATCGCGGGCACGACTTTCCTGGCGGCGGTGGGGCTGCTGCGCGTGCTCGGCAGCGAATTCGTGCCCAAGGCGGACTTCTCCGAAACCACCCTCACCTTCTACACCCCGGTGGGCTCATCGCTGGAGGCCACCGAGTCCAAGGTGCGGCAGGTGGACGCGATCGTGCGCGAGATGCCCGAGGTGCGCTACACGCTGACCACGATCAACACCGGCCAGGCCCAAGGCAAGATCTACGCGATGATGTACCTGCGCCTGGTGGATCGCAAAGACCGCCGGCTCAGCCAGGACCAGCTCACGGTGCCGCTGCGCGAGCGCCTGCAGCGCGTGCCGGGCATCACCGTCACGCACGTGGGCCTGCTCGACCCGGTGGGCGGCGGCAAGCCGCTGCAGTTTTCCATCCAGGGCAGTGACCTGCAGCAGCTCAAGCGCGAATCCGCCGCGCTGCGCGCCGAGCTGGCGCGCATTCCGGGCCTGGTGGACCTGGACAGCAGCGCCAAGCCGGACCAGCCCACCGTGGCGGTGGAGGTGCGGCGCGACGCCGCGGCCGACCTGGGCCTGTCGGTGGGCGCGATCACCAGCACGCTGCGTGGCCTGGTCGCGGGCCAGACGATCGGCAACTGGCGCGCCAGCGATGACCTGAACGTGGACGTGAAAGTGCGCCTGGCGCCCGAGGCCCGCGACGAGGCCGCCGACCTGCAGCGGCTGTCACTCGGCGTCGGCACCGCCGCCGACGGCACGCCGCGGCTGGTGCGCCTGGGCCAGGTGGCCGAGCTGCGCGAATCGTCGACCGCCAATCAGATCAACCGCCGCGACCTGGCGCGCGAGGTGGAGTTCACCGCCAACGTGCAGGGCCGCTCGCTCGGGGAGGTGTCGGCCGACATCCGTCAGGTGCTGGACCAACACGCCTTTCCCAGTGGCATGCGGTGGCGCTTCGGCGGCTCGACCAAGGACATGGCCGAGAGCTTCGCCTACGCCGTCTCGGCGCTGGCGATGGGCGTGATCTTCATCTACATGATCCTGGCGTCGCAGTTCCGCAGTTTCATCCAACCCATTGCGCTGATGAGCTCGCTGCCGCTGACGCTGATCGGTGTGGTGGCGATGCTGCTGGCCTTCGGCTCGACGATGAACCTGTTCTCGATCATCGGCATCGTGATGCTGATGGGCCTGGTGACCAAAAACGCCATCCTGCTGATCGACTTCGCCATCCGCGCCCGCGCCGGCGAGGTGCACACCGAGGCCGATGCTCCGGGTACCCCAGGTCAGCCGCTGGACCGCGAGAGTGCCCTGCTGCTGGCCGCACGGGTGCGGCTGCGCCCCATCCTGATGACCACGCTGGCGATGGTCTTCGGCATGCTGCCACTGGCCTTCGCACTGTCGGAGGGCTCGGAGCAGCGCGCACCGATGGGTCAGGCAGTGATCGGAGGCGTCATCACCTCCTCGATCCTGACGCTGGTGGTGGTGCCGGTGATCTACTGTTGGCTCGATGACCTGGCGCAATGGGCGCGACGCCGTTGGCGCGGTGATGCAAGCCCCACGCAACAACCGCCCTACTAAAATCGAGCGATTTGCCGGACGCAGCGCGGCGCGCGCGGCCTGCGGCAGCCACTCACCGAACAATCCGAAGGAACCGCGATGAACGTCGAACAGGCCCGCTTCAACATGATCGAGCAGCAGATCCGCCCCTGGAACGTGCTCGATGCGTCCGTGCTCGCCCTGCTGGCCTCCGTCAAGCGCGAGGACTTCGTGCCCGCCGCCCATCGCACCCAGGCCTTCATGGACATCGAGATTCCGCTGGCCGGTGGCCAGGTCATGCTGGCGCCGCGGCTGGAAGCTCGACTGCTGCAGGACCTGGCGCCGCACCGCCACGAGAAGGTGCTCGAGATTGGCACCGGCTCGGGCTTCATGGCCGCGCTGCTGGCGCACAAGTCGCAGCAGGTCGTGACCTACGAGATCCGCCCCGAGCTGGCCGCGATGGCGCGCGAGAACCTGCGCCAGGCGATGATCGTAAACGTCGAGGTGCGCCAGGGCGACGGCAGCCAGGGCGACGCCGCCCGCGGCCCCTGGGACGGCATCGTGCTGTCCGGTTCGGTCGCCGAGGTGCCGCAGGCGCTGCTCGAACAGCTCAAGGTCGGCGGCCGCCTGGTCGCGGTGGTCGGTCAGGAACCGGTGATGCGCGCGCTGCGCATCACCCGCACCGCTGAGCAGCAGTGGCGCACCGAGGAGCTTTTCGACACGGTCGCGCCGCGCCTCGAGGGCTTCGCGGCCAAGTCGACCTTCGCGTTCTGACGATGGCAGTGCAGCGCGTGATGGCCGGCGCGGTGCCGGCCCTGGTCGATCAATGGCGCCAACAGGGCGAACGGCCGGTGCTGCTCGACGTGCGCGAGCCCTCCGAGCTCGCCCGAGCGACGCTGGAGATCCCCGGCGCCGAGCTGGTGGCGATGCCGATGCGCTGCGTACCGGCCCGCTACCTGGAACTCGACCGCGAACGCCCGGTGCTCATACTGTGCCATCACGGCGCGCGCAGCCTGCAGGTGGCAATGTATCTGGTTCAGCATGGATACCCCAGTATGTATAACATCGAGGGTGGCATCGACGCCTGGGCCCGCGAGGTCGATCCGTCGCTGCCGCGATATTGATCCGGCCTGCGCAGGCCCCTTGTTCCACCCCATTTCCGACCCGCTGAGGTTTCCTCGACCATGAAGCTGTCCCCCCCGCCCCACGCACTCGCTCTGCTGACGGCCGCCTGGCTCGGAGCCGGGGCCGGTGTGGCACAGGCCCAGAGCCTGAAGGATCTCTACGAAGCCGCACGCGGCTACGACGCCAGCTACCTCGCTGCGCGGGCCCAGGCGGATTCGGTGCAGTACAAGGCCGCGCAGGCCGATGCACTGCTGCTGCCCACGGTTGGAGCACAGGGTGACCTGAGCCGCAAGGGCTACGACACACCGCTGGGCGGCAGCCGCAATGTGCGCGGCGCCTCGATCGGCCTGAGCGCCACCCAGCCGCTGTACAACCCGGCCAGCTCGGCCAGCATCGACAAGGCTCGCCGCAGCCTGGACGTCGCCTCGGCCGACCTGCAGTCCGCCGAGCAGGATCTGATCGTTCGCCTCGCCCAGGCCTACTTCGACGTGCTGGCCGCACAGGACACGCTGACCACCGCCCAGGCCAACAAGAAGGGCATCTCCGAGCAACTCGCCTCCGCCAAGCGCAACTTCGAAGTCGGCACCGCCACGATCACCGACACCCGCGAAGCGCAGGCGAAGTTCGACCTGTCGACCGCGCAGGTGATCGCCGCCGAGAACGACCTGCGCACCAAGCGCGTCGCCCTCGACCAGCTCGTGGGCGGCAATGGCGTCACCCCCTTCGGCCTGAAGAAGGTGTCGCCGCTGCCTCTGCCCGCCGGTGGCGGGGTCGACGAGTGGCTGTCGCGCGTCGAGGAGTCGCCGCTGGTGCGCAAGGCCAAGGCCGGGCTGGACATCGCCAAGGCCGAGGTGCGCCGCACCGAGGCCGGCCACAAACCCACCGTCGACCTCAACGGCACGCTGGGTACGGCCAAGAACCATGGCAGCTACGCCAGCAGCCTGGGCGGCGAAGGCACTTCGCGGACCAACTCGATCGGCCTGACCGTCAAGCTGCCGCTGTACGCCGGCGGTGCGATCGACAACCAGGTGCGCGAATCGGTCAAGCTGGAAGAGAAGGCGCGCTACGACCTCGAAGGCGCGCGGCGCGCGCTGACCCAGGGCACCCGCCAGGCCTACCTCGGCATGGAATCCGGCAAGGCGCGGGTCGCGGCACTCGAGGCCGCCGAGTCGTCCAGCAAGCTGGCGCTCGAAGCCACGCAGCTGGGCTACAAGGTCGGCGTGCGGGTCAACCTGGACGTGCTCAACGCCCAGACCCAGCTGTACTCGACCCAGGCCGACCTGGCCAAGGCCCGCTACGACCTGCTCGTGACCAGCCTGAAGCTGCGCCAGGCCGCCGGCACGCTGACCGCGGCCGACCTCGACCCGGTCAACGCACTCCTGCAGCCCTGACGGAACAGCGGCGGCGGCGCTGCGGCGCAGGCCGGCGCTCGATGGGCCGTCAGGCGCCGATGGG
>DAOLLE010000025.1:0-14387 GCA_035331205.1 Burkholderiaceae bacterium | reverse complement strand
AACAGCCGCTCGGCATAGGACTTGGCATTGCCCATGCGCCCGCGCAGCTGCGGCAGGCCGGCGCCCACCAGCACCACCGGCAGCCGACGCTGCTCGGTGCGGTGCATCGCGGTGATCAGCGCGGCCATCTGGTCTTCCTCGACGTACTGGAATTCGTCGACGAACAGCGCCAGCGCGGTGCCCGCCGCCTGCGCGGCCAGCCCGACCTGCTCGAACAGGGCCTGCAGGTCGTGCTCCAGGTCGCCGTTGTCGGCCAGGCCCGGCTCGGCCTCGTAGTCGAAGCCGACCTCGATGTCGTCGTAGGTCACCTTCATCTTCTTCGCAAAGCCGGTCAGCGCACGCAGCCCGCGGATGGCCAGGTCCTTGGCGGCCTGCAGCCGACTCAGGCGCAGCAAGGCCTGGCGCAGCTGCGGGGCGAGCAGGGCGGGCAGCGAGCGGCTTTCCGGCGCCTCGATGCGCACGGTGTGGATGCCCGCGGCCTCGGCATCGGTGCGAATGCGGTCCAGCAGCACCGTCTTGCCGACGCCACGCAGCCCTACCAGCATGGCGCTCTTGGCCGGGCGGCCGATGCGGGCGCGCTCCAGCGCCACCCGCAGCGTCTCGCGCAGCTCGTCCCGACCGGCCAGCTCTGGCGGTGGCGTGCCTGCACCGGGCGCGAAGGGGTTGCGGATCGAGTCCATGCGGGCTCCTTTTATTCGGATCTTTGGAAGTTTATGTGATTGCGATAACTTTCCAAAGATCCGCATAACTGCAGATCCATGCCGGGCCACTGCCCCTTGTTCGTCCAGCCTTACGCAGCCGAATCGCCGCGTTCCAGCGGGCCGCAGCGCGGTCCCGGCCAGAATGACGCCAAGACAGCCCAGGCCACCCCCGCCCATGACCGATGCCGAACCGCCCCACTTCGACGCCGCAACCCTGCGCGCACTGGCCGAGTCCTGGGACTCCGCGGCGGCAACGGCCTGCACCGCCTGCGGCCCGCTGATCTGCCCCGGCTGGGAATCCTGGCCGGCCACCGCCGACCCGCAGGCGCTGCAGCGCGTTGGCAGCCTGCGCGATGCGTCGATCGACGACCCGACGCTCGACGAGCACCACCCCGCCGGCACCCACGCCTGGGACGCCACCGCGCCCATCGCCCCGGCCTTCCACCCCTACAACCGCTGCGACGTCTGGCAGTGCCGCCACTGCGCACGGCCCTTCCTGCGCTACACCGAGTACGGTGGCTATTACCAGGACGAGCGGGTGCGGGAGCTGACGGCTGGGCTCATCGTGGACGCTCTGCCTTGATGGTTCTGCTGCCGGCCTTTCTGGTCCTGAAGGTCTTCAGCCTGAAACCCGGGAATCAGTCGACTGCCGGCTGAGCCCGCATGGGCCGCTTCACACGGACTGCTCGCCAGACTGACGGCTCCGCCTCGCCCGATTCGACTACGGTGCGCAGCCTGAAGGACCGTACCGTTCAACCCGCTACAGCCCGGCACGCTGCAGCAACTCTGATGCTAGGATTCCCAGGACAACCAACACACACAACAAGTTCACCAGCGTCAGGACACGAAGCAGCCTCAGCGCAGCGCTTGCGATGTCCATCAGTACCGGCTAGGATTCGAAAGTTCTTACGCGCTTCTACGTTCAGGGTTACGTAGGGGTTGTCGGGCGGTTCGCCAGACATGTAACGATTGAGTGCATTTACCGCTGCGAAACCGGCTTCGGGTTTTCCTGCGGGCACTCGGAAAACCCGAAGCCGGTTTCGCAGCGCATTTCAGGTAAGAACATCTCAAAAGAATATCTGCGATGAGGGAAGTTCTTTTTTCGAAGATCGATCTTTCCGCCTCACGATTGAAGCCCTATGAGGGCTTCATTTTTTTGTGCGGCGGCCCAACGGGTGTGGCCGCAACCCATCCCGTGTCCATCCGAGATGCAATTTATCGCGAACTCGCGAAGGACAAAGACATCGATCGTCGCATCCGAGTCGCCGAGCACTACAAAGATTGGTCCAGCGAAGCTACCTATACTGACCTTGTCTCTTTCGAACGTCATTTGGCTGAACTGTCGTCGGTGATCGTACTTGTCTTGGAGAGTGCGGGGTCAATCGCCGAGCTTGGTCTGTTCTCTGTCATCGAAGAGTTCAAGAAAAAGCTCCTTGTTTTCATCGAGACCGAACACTACAAGACTGACTCGTTCATTCGTCTTGGACCAATCGACTATTTGGAGAAGAACTGCAACAACTCCGCCGAGTGCCATCGTTGGATGAAAGGCTCAGGACGAGCTGCGGTTTTTGATCAGATTGCGGCATCTGATCTACAAACTGACCTTGCTGCGGCAGTTCGTTTCAGAGCATCATTACCTTCACCGGAACGCCAACTCCATCCGTCCGGATGGCTTGATGGGGCATTGCTAGTATGTGACTTGCTGAACATCTGTTCAGCGCTAACCATTCGCGAACTAAAGCAGTTGCTCGATGGTCTAGGGTGTCAGAGAAACGAGTCGGAAGTTAAGCAATTGCTGTTTCTCCTCACCCGCATGGGCCTCCTCGCTATGGAGCCCAAGGGTGATCAGCGCTTCTACGTCAGTACCGACGCTAGGGAATTCGTGAGATTCGGCATGCGCGATGCCACGTTTGACTTGATGCGCTTCCGTTCGGACCTCCTTGATCTCTACCAACGAGCGGACAAGAAGCGATTCCGCGCGATACAAGAAGCGCGAGCTCGCCATGCATAGTGACACTGACCTCATCCGTCAGATAGCTCGGGACATGGGCATGTTGCCTGGCCACCTTGCTTCACTGATTCGTACGGCGCCGCTTCGCTATAAGGTCTTCTTCATTGAGAAGAAGTCAGGGGGGCTTCGTGAGGTGGCTCAACCGGCCCGTGAAGTCAAGGTCGTGCAAAGATGGCTTGTTCGCCACCTTACTCCGCACCTCCCCGTTCATGAGGCGGCAACTGCCTACCGAGTTGGCGCATCGATTCGAGACAACGCTGCGAGACATGCGAGCAGTCGCTATATGCTCAAGCTTGATTTCACCAACTTCTTTCCGTCTATTGTTCGATCCGACATCAGCGCACATCTTGAGCGCCACTGCGGACAGCTCTATGACTCGTCTGCCAGATTACTCATCGCCCACACTTGCTGCTGGGCGCGGAAACGAACCCCTCCCTTACGGCTATGCATCGGAGCCCCTATTTCACCCCTCATGTCGAACACCATAATGTTCGATTTTGATAAGCGCCTCGCGTCGTTCGCAGAAGCGGACGGTGTTACGTACAGCAGGTACGCAGACGATTTGACTTTTTCGACGGACCGGCCCCATGTGCTTGATCGGTACGTCTCCTTGGTGCGCGAGTTGCTTGATGAAATAAGCTATCCGTCCCTACAGCTAAATGACGAAAAGACGGTTTTCGCTTCTCGTTCTGCAAGACGAACGGTAACAGGCCTTGTCATCACACCAGATGGATCGGTATCAGTCGGAAGGGACCGCAAGCGCTTAATTCGATCGATGTATCACCGCGGAACGCTTGGACTGTTGTCACCTGATGAGACAAAGGAGCTAATCGGGCTGATCGCCTTTGTGGACAGCATCGAACCGGGATTCTCTCAACGATTGAGGGCCTCTGGAAGCACGTGAGGAGACAAGAAGCTCTCAAGGAGCGGAGCGACGTCTGACCTTCAATCGTCGAAGTATCGATGCGATGCGTCGTCGGTCTCCTGAAGGTCAACTCCAAACGCTCCCGGGGTACCGGTAGCCGCTCCCCCTCACCCCTAAAACAAAACCTCCAGCCCCGCCCGGTTCGGTTCGGAGGCGCCACCCCAGGTGACGGTATGTGGCCAGCGGCGCAAACCGCCCGCGCGGGGTCCGTTTCAGGAAGCCCTTCGGGATTAGAGGCAGTTTGAGGGGGTGGACTGTCGTATTTCCGGCCTCAGTCCCAGGGATTCACCATCCGCACACCCGTGCCGTAGAAGTCGCGCACATTGCGCGTCGCGATCGTGAAACCCCTGGCGGCGGCGATCGCCGCGATGGCGCCATCGGCGAAGGCGATCGGGTTGCCGGCGGCCTTGGCTGCGGCGTGAACGGAGGCGAAGGCCTCGGCCGCTGCGGTGTCGAAGTCCAGCACACGGTCTTCGAACAGGGGGCGCACCTGCTGGGTCAGCGCCCGATGCAGCTCCGTGCGGCGGCGGCCCTGGGGCAAGGCCGCTACGCCGGCCAGCAGCTCGGCCCAGCTGACGGTGGTCAGGAACAGGCTGCCGACCGGCTGCGCGTCCAGCCAGGCCAGTACAGCGGCGGACGGTTCAGGCTTGAGCGGCTCTGAAACGACGTTCGTGTCGAGGATGATCATTCGAACGTGGCCGGTTCGATCGGTGTCTTGTCGCGCTGCAGGTTCAGTTCCAGGTCATCCACCCCGCCCAGCTCCTGCCCGATGCGCGCCAGTGCGGTGCCCAGCCCTGTTCGAGGGCGCACCGCTTCGTCCAGGATACGCCGCACCTCGGCCTCTGTGCTGCGCCCGTGCAGGGTGGCCAGCAGCTTGAGCGCGCGGTGGGTCTCGTCGGACAGGTTGCGGACGGTGATGGCGGGCATGGGGTGCTCCTGGATGGTCGATGATATCAGTGCATCCGATTTGATATCAATGGCGATTCAGGATGGCCACTCCTCACCCTTCGAACAAATCCCCCGCCCCAGCCAGCCCTGCCCGGTTCGGCGGCGCCACCCCCAGGTGGCGGTATGCGGCCAGCGTGGCGATGCGCCCGCGCGGGGTGCGTTGCAGGAAGCCCTGCTGGATCAGGTAGGGCTCGATGACGTCTTCGATGGTGCCGGGCTCCTCGCCGATCGCGGCCGCCACGTTGTCCAGGCCGACCGGGCCGCCGTCGAAGCGGTGCACCACCGATTCCAGCAGCTTGCGGTCCATCAGGTCGAAGCCCTGCGGGTCGACGTCCAGCATCGCCAGGGCCTTGTCGGCAATCGCCTTGCTGATGCGGCCATCGGCCTTCACCTCGGCGTAGTCACGCACGCGGCGCAGCAGGCGGTTGGCGATGCGGGGGGTGCCGCGCGAGCGCCGGGCGATCTCCATCGCGCCTTCGGCGTCGATCGGCGCCTTCATCAGCCCGGCCGAGCGGGTGACGATGCGCACCAGCTCCTCGGGCGTGTAGAACTCCAGCCGGGCGACGATGCCGAAGCGGTCGCGCAGCGGGTTGGTCAGCATGCCCGCGCGGGTGGTGGCGCCGACCAGGGTGAAGGGCTGCAGGTCGAGCTTGATGCTGCGGGCGGCCGGGCCCTCGCCGATCATGATGTCGATCTGGTAGTCCTCCAGCGCGGGGTAGAGGATTTCCTCGACCACGGGCGAGAGGCGGTGGATCTCGTCGATGAACAGGACGTCGTTGGCCTCCAGGTTGGTCAGGATGGCGGCGAGGTCCTTGGGCTTCTCGAGCACCGGGCCACTGGTCTGGCGCAGGTTGACGCCCAGCTCGGCGGCGATGATGTGGCTCAGCGTGGTCTTGCCCAGCCCGGGTGGGCCGAAGAGCAGCACGTGGTCGAGCGCCTCGGCGCGCTTTTTGGCCGCGCCGATGAAGATCTCCAGCTGCTCACGGGCCTTGGCCTGGCCGACGTACTCCTGCAGCAGCTTGGGCCGCAGGGCGCGCTCCAGCGCCTCCTCGTTGGGCGAGGTGGGCGCGGGGCTGATCAGGCGGCGCTGCGGGGCGGGCGCGGCGCCCAGGTCGTCGGTCTGGATGGCCATCCAGTGATTATCGGCCGCGGCCCGGGCGCAGGGGCCACCCCACGCCCGTCGATCACTTCACCGTCAGAAGGCTCTCGTCCCAGCTCTCGTGCTTCTCGAAGCCCAGCAGGTTGGCCGTGGTGGCGGCGATGTTGGACAGGCCGGCCGTGTCCGTCTGGCGCAGGCCCAGGCGGCCGCCGCTGACGTTGTCGTACAGCACCAGCGGCACCTGGTTGAGCGTGTGCGCGGTCTTGGCCTTGAAGCTGCCGTCGGCGTTGGTGGCCGGCTGCTGGGTCTTCTTGTCGATCTCGAACATCTCGTCGGCGTTGCCGTGGTCGGCGGTGATCAGCGCGACTCCGCCCGCCGCATCGACGGCCGCCAGCACGCGGGCCAGTTCCAGGTCGACCGCCTCGATGGCCATGGTCGCGGCGCGGAAGTTGCCGGTGTGGCCGACCATGTCGCCGTTGGCGAAGTTGCAGCGCAGCGTGCGGTACTGGCCCGACTGCAGCGCGGCGATCATCGCGTTGGCGATCTCGGCGGCCTTCATCCAGGGGCGCTGCTCGAAGGGCACCACGTCGCTGGGCACCTCCTGCCAGGTCTCGCCCTCGAACTTGCTGGAGCGGTTGCCGTTCCAGAAGTAGGTGACGTGGCCGAACTTCTGCGTCTCGGAGCAGGCGAACTGCGCCAGGCCGGCCTTGGCGAACCACTCGCCGGTGGTGTTGCGGATCGCCGGCGGGTCAACCAGGAAGCGCTGGGGCAGCTTCAGGTCGCCGTCGTACTGCAGCATGCCGGCGTAGGTGACCTTGGGGTGGCGCTGGCGGTCGAACTTGTCGAACACCGCGTCCTCGAAGGCGCGGGTGATCTCGATGGCGCGGTCGCCGCGGAAGTTGAAGAACACCACCGCGTCGCCGTCCTGCACCGTGCCGATGGGCTGGCCGGCCTCGGCGATGACGAAGGGCGGCAGGTCCTGGTCGATGGTGCCGGGGTGCTGCTCGCGCAGGCCGCGCACGGCGCTGGCGCAGTCGGGGAACTGCGGGCCCTCACCCAGCACGTGCACGCGCCAGCCCTTGTCCACCATGGCCCAGTTGGCCTCGTAGCGGTCCATCGTGATGGCCTGGCGGCCGCCGCCGGAGGCGATGCGGGCGTCGAAGCTGGCGTCGTTCAGCCCGGCCAGGAAGGCCTCGAAGGGCTCGATGTAGTCCAGCGCGCTGGTCTCGGGTACGTCACGGCCGTCCAGCAGCACGTGGATGCGCACGGTGGGCACGCCTTCGGATTTGGCGCGCGCCACCAGGGCCTTCAGGTGGTCGATGTGGCTGTGCACATTGCCGTCGGAGAACAGGCCCAGGCAGTGCAGCACGCCACGCCCGGCCTTGGCCGCGGTGACGATGTCCTGCCAGGCGGAGCCGGCCCAGATCGAGCCGGCGGCGATGGCATCGGCCACCAGCGCGGCGCCCTGGGCGTAGACCTGCCCGGCGCCGATGGCGTTGTGGCCGACTTCGGAGTTGCCCATGTCCTCATCGGAGGGCATGCCCACCGCGGTGCCGTGGGCGCGCAGGCGCACGTTCGGGTACTGCGCGAACAGCCGGTCGAGCGTGGGCTTGCGCGCCGCGGCGATGGCGTTGCCGACCTCGCTGCGGCCGATGCCGTAACCATCCAGCACGATGGTGACCACCGGGCCGGCCACGCCGGGGAAGGCTGAGAACTTGGGCAACATGAAGCGTTCCTGGGGAGCAAGCGGAACCTGGGATTTTCGCACCCGGGCCCGCGGCTGCGTAGCCCTCGGAACGGCGCTTGAGCGTGCGCAATGGCCGGCGGAACAGGCCGACTCGCGCAGCCCGGCGCGTTCAGCCCAAGGCCTTCAGCGCCAGCTTGATGCCCTCGCTGACGCCGACGTCCTTCGGCAGGTTCTTCAGCGCGGCGCCGGCTTCCTTTTCGTTGTAGCCCAGCGCAACCAGGGCCTGGACGATGTCGGCCTGGGCGTCGTTGTGCACCGCGGTGCCGGGCAGGGCGAGGTCGGGGCCGAGCTTGCCCTTGAGTTCGAGCAGCAGGCGCTCGGCGGTTTTCTTGCCGATGCCGGGCACCTTGATCAGGCGGCCGGCCTGCTGGCTCGAGACGGCCTGCGCCAGGTCGGCGACGCTCAGGCCGGAGAGGATGGACAGCGCGGTGCGCGCGCCCACGCCGCTGATCTTGATCAGTTGTCGGAAGGTGGCGCGCTCTTCGGCGGTGAGGAAGCCGTAGAGCAGCTGCGCGTCCTCGCGCACGACGAAGTGCGTCAGCAGCGTGACGCGCTCGCCGAGCGCCGGGAGGTTGTAGAAGCTGCTCATCGGCACGTCGACTTCGTAGCCGACGCCACCGACGTCGATGAGCAATTGCGGCGGGTTCTTCTCCGCCAGGGTGCCGCTGAGCCGTCCGATCATCCGGGGATGATACGGGGGCGCCGGGGCAGGGCGCTCAGCAGCGGGTCAGCGCCGGAAGAGGCCCAAACGTTGCGCTTCCAAGGCCGCTTCGGCGCGCGAGCTCACGTTGAGCTTGCGGTAGATCTGCTTGACGTAGTCGGCGATGGTGTGGCGGCTCAGGCCCAGCTGCACGCCGATCTCGGGCAGGGTGAAGCCCTTGGCCACGCGCAGCAGCACCTCGCGCTCGCGCTCGGTCAGCTGCACGTTGGGCATCAGGCTGTCCTGCGTGCTCGCCGCCTGCTGCGCGCCGGGGCGGTTGGCCTGGGCGGAGAAGTAGCTGATCATGCGCCGGGCGATGGACGGCGACAGCGGCGGCTCGCCCTGGCTGATGCGCTGCAGGTGCTCCATCAGCTGCTCGCGCGGCTGTTCCTTGAGCAGGTAGCCGTAGGCGCCGGCCTGCAGGGCGGGGAAGAGGTGATCGTCGTCGTCGTGGATGGTCACGACCACCGACTGCGCCTCGGGCTGCTGGTCGCGCAGGGCCTGCACCACCTTGACGCCCGAGCCGTCCGGCAGGCCGAGGTCGACCATGGCCAGGTCGAAGCGCTGGGCGGCGACCTGTTGCAGGGCGTCGTGCACGCGCGCGGCCTCGGTCACGGTGGATCCCGGGAACACCTGCAGCACCAGGGTGCGCAGCCAGGCCCGGATCTCGGGGAGGTCTTCGAGCAGAAGGATCTGTTTCATCGTCGGGGCTCCGCTGGGGGTGAGTCGGGGCGTTTATCGGTGAGCGGGGGGCGAACTGGAGAACGCTTACACGGGCTACAGCGGCAGGGTCAGGCGAATCGTGGTGCCGTACCCAGGGCCGGACTCGACGAGGCACTGGCCCTGCAGCTGCTTGGCGCGGCCCTTCATCGTGGACATGCCGTGGCCGCGGTCGAGCCGACCGTCCATCTCCGTCGGGATGCCCTTGCCGTTGTCGGAAATCGTCAGCTCGAAATCGTTGTGATCCTGGCGGATCGAGATCTGGCAGTGGCTGGCGCCGCTGTGCTTGAGCACGTTGCTGACCGCCTCGCGCAGGATGCGCGTGGTCTGCACGTAGGCGCGTGCGCTCATCGCGCGTTCGCTGAAGGTGAGCTCGTCGGGCGTGTCCCAGGCCAGCTCGACGCCGCCCTGCGACAGCCGCATCATGATCTCGCTGCGCCAGTCGCCGATGGCGTCGCCCAGCTGCACCGCCTTGCCGGTCAGGCCGCGCACCGACAGGCGCATTTCCTCCAGCGCCTCGCGCGCCAGCGTGGCGATGCGGTCGCTCTCGCTGGTGTGCACGATGGTGAGCAGCTTGGCGCCCAGGTCGTCGTGCAGGTCGGCGGCGATGCGCTTGCGCTCCTTGGCGGTGACCTGCTCGACGCGCAGCTCGGCCATGCGGTCGTAGTTCTGCTCCATGTCGGCGGAGACGTCCTGGGCGCGCTTCTCGGCGTCCAGGCGAGCCTGCTCGGCCGCAGCCACGCTGGCGCGCTGGACCTGCTGCACGCGCCAGACGGTGCCGGCGAACATCACCAGCACCGAGGCGCTGATCGCCAGCTTGCCCGGCAGCAGCGCCGGGCCGGGAATCAGCGCGAGCTCGGCGATCAGCAGCACCGCGCCGGTGCCCGCGGCCGCGGCCGTCAGGTAGAAGTCGGTGCGCGAGACGTGCCAGGCGCGGTAGAGGAACACGCCCAGCGCCGCCAGCAGCTCGGCCACCAGGATCACCGCCCAGGGCTGCGCGACGGTGTAGACGCGCTCGGGCAGCGCCACCGCAAGCCCCAGCAGCACGAACAGGCACTGCAGCGCCAGCGAGGACTCCAGCCAGTCGATGCGCAGGCCGCAGTAGCGCAGCAGGAAGAGGATGGCCGCGATCGCCACCGGGGGCGTCAGCACGGTGATCACCACCTCGACGCCGAGCATCGGCAGCGGCAGGTCCACGCCCAGCAACAGGCTGCACAGCACCGACCAGCCCAGCGCCGCGGCGCCGAAGTAGGCCAGGTAGGGCAGCTTGGCGCCCACCGCGAGCAGCAGCGCGGCCACGCCGACCACGCCGCACACCGCCAGCAGCGCCAGCGGCAGCGTCAGTTGCAGCAGGCGGGCGCGCTTGAGGTCGGCTTCCAGCGCAGGGTGGGCGCCGATGCGCACCTCGGAGAGCGCGCCGGCGCGCTCGCGGGCGGCGGCCTTGCGCAGCGGCAGCGCGCGCACCTGGATGTCGAGCAGGTTGCCACGTTCGCGCAGCAGGCCGGGCGGCAGATCGATCAGAGCGGGCTCGTGGCAGTCGGTCGGGCGCGGGTCGGCGCTGCTGCCGCGGCTGGCGATGAACTGCCCGTTCAGGCGCACCACGTAATGCGCGCAGACGCGCGCCAGGTAAACCGCCGGCATGCCCAGACCGAAGCCGCGGCTGGGCACCTCGAACTCCATGCGGTACCACAGCGGCTGATCGTCGCGCAGGCCGCGGTCCCAGCCGTGCGGGAGGTCGACGCGTTGGGCGGCCACGCCGTCGGGGAAGACCGGGGTGCTGGCGCGCACCGTCCAGGCTTGCGTCAGGGTCAGGCCGCCGGTGGAGCCTTCGGAGGTCAACGCGCCGAACAGCGCCAGCAAGGCGATCACCCCGCAGGCGATCAGCAGCGGCCAGCGGGCCGGGTGCAGCGCATGCCAGGGGGGGCGCTTGCCATCGCCGCCGGGCGTCGTCAGGCGGCCGACCCAGTTGGACAGGGTGGCGCGTACGGCCGGCACAAGGGGAACAGACACGTAGGATCGGCGGCAGGAGCGGGTCGGAAACTCAGCGATGCGACCGGCCCCCAGGGCCTGCCGCACGCGACCGGCGGATTCTGCCTGCGCGCTGGGCGCGGCGGCGCGGCGCGACAATCGCGCCACCGGCCTCCGAACCAAACTTCGCACGCTTGCCTTGATCCTGCGCCACGCCTTCCTTCCGGTCGACAACGCCCGGCTCGCCCACCTCTGTGGCCCGCTCGACGAGCACCTGCGCAGCCTCGAAACCGCTCTGGCGGTGCGCGTCACCCGCCACAGTGAGAAATTCCGCATCGACGGCCCGGCGGCCAACGCCCGGGCGGCGCTGGCCTTCCTGGAGCGGCTGTACCCGCGCGCCAGCCGCAGCCTGGACGCCGCCGAGTTCCAGCTCGCGCTGCTGCCGGTGATGCAGGCCCTGGCCTCGCCCGCGGACGATCGGCCGCCCGCCGGGCCGGAAGAGGGCGAGCCGATCGTGCTGCGCACCCGCCGCGCCGACCTGGTCGGCCGCACGCCCAACCAGGTCGCCTACCTGCGCCACATCCTCAACCACGACATCACCTTCGGCATCGGCCCGGCCGGCACCGGCAAGACCTTCCTGGCGGTGGCCTGCGCGGTCGACGCGCTGGAGCGCAACACGGTGCAGCGCATCGTGCTGACCCGCCCGGCGGTGGAGGCCGGCGAGCGCCTGGGCTTTCTGCCCGGCGACCTGGCGCAGAAGGTGGACCCCTACCTGCGCCCGCTCTACGACGCGCTCTACGACCTGATGGGGCTGGAGCGCGTGACCAAGGCCTTCGAGCGCGGCCTGCTCGAGATCGCGCCGCTGGCCTTCATGCGCGGGCGCACGCTGAACCATTCCTTCGTGATCCTCGACGAGGCGCAGAACACCACCGTCGAGCAGATGAAGATGTTCCTGACGCGCATCGGCTTCGGCAGCCGTGCGGTGGTGACCGGCGACGTCAGCCAGATCGACCTGCCGCGCGGCACGACCAGCGGCCTGGTCGATGCCGCCCAGGTGCTGCGCGAGGTGCGCGGCATCGCGATGACCCACTTCACCGCCGCCGACGTGGTGCGCCACCCGCTGGTGGCGCGCATCGTCGAGGCCTACGACGCCCAGCGCGCGCAGCGCGAACGCGAGCGCGAGCTGCGTGCCGATGAGGAGACCGCCCGATGAGCCTGCCGCCCCTGAGCCTGTCCCTGCAGTTCGCCGACCCCCGCCACCGCGCCGAGTTGCCGCGCCACAAGGTGATGCGCTGGCTGCGCTACGCGCTGGCCGCACCGGGCGAGTTCACCGTGCGCATCGTCGACGCCGAGGAGGGCCAGACTCTCAACCGCGACTACCGCGGCAAGGACTACGCCACCAACGTGCTGACCTTCGACTACGCCCGCGAGCCGGTGGTCTGCGCCGACCTGGTGCTCTGCGCGCCGGTGGTCGAGGCCGAGGCCGCCGCGGCCGGCAAGCCGCTGCAGGCGCACTACGCGCACCTGCTGGTGCACGGCGCGCTGCACGCCCAGGGCTACGACCACGAGGACGAGGAGGCCGAGGCCGAGCGCATGGAGGCCCGCGAGCGCGAGATCCTGGCGGGGCTGGGGTTTGCGGATCCTTACGCCTGATGCGACGGGTGACGTTTTTCCGGTGAGGCACGATGCATCCGAACCACGCTCTGTCCGCCATCGCGGTGGCGCCCTCTTCGCCGGGCGCGCGCTCGGCCTGCTGCTCGGGTGGGTCGTGCTGGTCGGGGGCCTGCCGATGAGTGCCGCAGCCGAAGGGGCTGCTCGAGCCGCTGCAGCCGCCGCCACCGCCACCGCACCCGAGCCGGACGACCCGCACCGCTGGCTCGAGGAGGTGCTCGGCGAGCGCGCGCTGGCCTGGGTGCGCGAGCGCAACGCCGAGTCGGCGGCCGAGCTGACCACCCGGCCGCTGTTCGGTGAGCTCAAGGCCCAGCTGCTCGAGGTGCTGGACGACCGCCTGCGCATCCCGGCGATCCAGCGCATCGGCGAGCAGGTCTACAACTTCTGGCAGGACGCCGCGCACCCCCGCGGCCTGTGGCGCCGCACCACGCTGGACGATTACCGCGCCGCCGAGCCCGCTTGGGTCACGGTGCTCGACCTCGATGCGCTGGCCCGCGCCGAGGGCGAGAACTGGGTCTGGAAGGGCAGCACCTGCCGCCCGCCCACCGGCGGAGAAGGCGCCTGGACGCGCTGCCTGCTGCACCTGTCGCGCGGCGGGGCCGACGCGGTGGTGCTGCGCGAGTTCGACCTGGTCGAACGCGCCTTTGTGCCGGGCGGTTTTGCGCTGCCCGAGGCCAAGAGCGACGTCGCCTGGCTGGGTCCCGACGAGCTGCTGGTCGGCAGCGACTTCGGCCCCGGCTCGTTGACCGACTCCGGTTACCCGCGCGTGATCCGGCGCTGGCGCCGCGGCAGCCCGCTGGTCGAGGCGCCGCTGGTGTTCGAGGCGCAGCGCAGCGATGTCAGCGCGTCGGTCTGGGTCGATGCGACGCCGGGATTCGAACGCGTCGGGCTGTCGCGCGCGATCGACTTCTACCGCAGCGAGGATTTCCTCTGGGTCGACGCCACACCGGGGGGAGGCGTCGACCCGGCGGTTCAGTCCGCCGCGCGGCTGCAGCGGCTCGACAAGCCGCAGGACGCCTCGCTGTCCCTGCACGCCGAGTGGGCGCTGCTGAGCCTGCGCAGCCCGCTGTCGGTGGGGGCGACGCAGCATCCCGCCGGCAGCCTGCTGGTGACGCGCGCCGACGACCTGCTGGCCGGCCAGCCCGACTGGCAGGCGCTGTTCACGCCGACGGAGACGCGTTCGCTTGACGGCTGGACCTGGACCCGCAGCCAGCTGCTGCTGACCGTGCTGGACAACGTGGCCGCTCAGGGCGAGGCGCTGAGCTGGCAGCCGTCTGCCCCAGGAAGTCGCAACGGGACCTGGCAGCGGCGTGCGCTGCCGCTGCCCGGCCCGGGCACGCTGACGCTGCGCGCGCTACACGATCCGCAGCGCCGCGACGATCCGCTGGCCGAGCACTACCTGGTCGGCTACACCGACTTCCTGACCCCCGACAGCCTGCTGCTCGGGCAGACCGGGTCGGACGCGCTGGCGCTGCTCAAGCAGCGCGTGCGCCACTTCGATGCGCAGGGCATGCGCGTCGAGCAGCGCTTTGCGACCAGCCGCGACGGCACCCGCGTGCCCTATTTCATCGTCTGGCCGCCCGCTGCCGCGGCCGATGGCCGCCATCCGACGCTGCTGTACGGCTACGGCGGCTTCGAGGTGTCGATGCAGCCCTGGTACTCGGCCGCCTTCGGTAAGGCCTGGTACCAGCGCGGTGGCGTGCTGGTGGTGGCCAACCTGCGCGGTGGCGGCGAATTCGGCCCGGCCTGGCACCAGGCGGCGGTGAAGGCGCACAAGCAGCGCAGCTACGACGACTTCATCGCCGTGGCCGAGGACTTGGTGCACCACGGCGTCACCGAGCCGAAGCGCCTGGGCATCATGGGCGGCAGCAACGGCGGGCTGCTGGTCGGCGCGGTG
>DAOLLE010000024.1:0-14632 GCA_035331205.1 Burkholderiaceae bacterium | reverse complement strand
GGTGATCGGCAAGGGCTGCATCGTCGGCGCCAACACGCTGATTCCCGAAGGCAAGATCTTCCCGGACCACTCGCTGATCGTCGGCTCCCCCGGCAAAGTCGTGCGCCAGCTCAGCATGGAAGAAGTCGATCGCCTGCAGCACAGCGCCGATCACTACGTCGCCAACTGGCAACGCTACCTGCGCGAACTCCAAATCCTGTAACCGGAACAGCCACGGGCACCGCGATTCCCCGCCCGCACCTTCCAGGAGCCGACGGCTGCGCCGTCTTCGCGACCGCGCGCGATGGGCTGAGGACTGCGGTGGCCCTTGCGCGTCTCGGATGCGGGCAAGAACTGTCTGTTTTCGGGACAGCAATCGAGGTAGAATCCCACTCTTGCCCTGCACGCCGGCACCGGATCGCCATGGAATTCCTCGGGTTTTCGCTTCGCAATCAGCTGTTTGTCGCGCCGATGGCGGGCGTGACCGATCGCCCTTTCAGGCAACTGTGCAAGCAAATGGGCGCTGGTCTGGCCGTCTCTGAAATGGTCACGTCCAATTCACTGCTCTATGGCAGCATGAAGACCCGCCGACGCGCCAACCACGATGGTGAGGGCGCGCCGATTTCGGTACAGATTGCCGGCGCCATTCCGGCCATGATGGCCGAGGCTGCACGCTACAACGTCGACCGGGGTGCGCAGATCATCGACATCAACATGGGCTGCCCGGCGAAGAAGGTCTGCAACAAGTGGGCCGGCTCCGCACTGATGCAGGACGAGCCCCTGGCCCTGTCCATCATCGACGCGGTGGTGCAGGCCTGCGCACCGCACGGCGTGCCCGTGACGCTGAAGATGCGCACCGGCTGGTGCGAGACCGAGCGCAACGCGCTGCAGCTGGCGCGCGCCGCTCAATCCGCCGGCATCGCGATGCTGACGGTGCACGGGCGCACCCGCGAGCAGGGCTACAAGGGCGCCGCCGAGTACGAGACCATCGCCGCGGTCAAGGCCGCGCTGGGCATCCCCGTGGTGGCCAACGGCGACATCGATGGCGCCGACAAGGCCGCCGCGGTGCTCGCCGCCACCGGCGCCGATGCGCTGATGATCGGCCGCGCCGCCCAGGGCCGACCCTGGATCTTCGGCGAGATCGACCACTTCCTGCGCCAGGGCCAGCACCGCCCGGCGCCCGCCACCGCCGACGTGCGCGGCTGGCTGCTCGAGCACCTGAACGATCACTACAGCCTCTATGGCGACGATGCGGGCGTGCGCAGCGCCCGCAAACACATCGGCTGGGCGGTGCACGCCCTGCCGGGCGGCGGGCCCTTCCGCGCGGCGATGAACCGCCTCGAGCGCGCCGACGAGCAGTACCGCGCGCTGGACGCCTACCTGGGCGAGCTGGCGCAGCAGCACCCCGTCTGGCCGTCGCCGACCCCCACTTCCCAACCCGTCGACGCGGCCGCGAACCACGCCCGCTACGACCTGGACCACGCCGCATGACCGATGTGCCCGCTGGCGCCACGCCGCCCACCTCCCCGACCCCACCCTCAGCCGACGCGCCGCCCACGGCTGGCGCGGTGCTGGCCGCCTGCGCAGCCGACCCGCTGCCCATCGACGCGGCGGTGCGCGCCAACCTGGCCGTGTACTTCCGCGACCTCGAAGGCATGCAGCCGCGCGGCCTCTACGACATGGTGATCAAGGCCGTCGAGCGCCCGCTGCTCGAAATCGTGCTCACCCGCGCCGAAGGCAATCAGAGCCGCGCCGCCGACTGGTTGGGCATCAACCGCAACACGCTGCGCCGCAAGCTTTTAGAACACAAACTCACCGACTGATCATGTCCCAACTCACCGCCCTGCTCTCGGTCTCCGACAAGACCGGCATCGTCGAATTCGCCCAGGCCCTGCACGGCCACGGCATCCAGCTGCTCTCGACCGGCGGCACCGCCAAGCTGCTGGCCGCATCCGGCCTGCCGGTGACCGAGGTCAGCGAGATCACCGGCTTCCCGGAGATGCTCGACGGCCGCGTCAAGACCCTGCACCCGCGCGTGCACGGCGGCCTGCTGGCGCGCCGCGACCTGCCCGAGCACATGGCCGCGCTGAAGGAGCACGGCATCGGCACGATCGACCTGCTGATCATCAACCTCTACCCCTTCGCCCAGGCCACCGCCAAGGCCGACTGCACCTTCGAGGACGCGATCGAGAACATCGACATCGGCGGCCCCGCCATGCTGCGCGCCGCGGCCAAGAACTGGCAGGACGTGGGCGTGGTGATCGACCCCGCCGACTACCCGCAGGTGCTCGGCGAGCTGACCGCTTCGAACGGCCAGTCGCTGACACGCGCCACCAAGTTCATGCTGGCCAAGAAGGTGTTTTCGCACACCGCGGCCTACGACGGCATGATCAGCAACTACCTGACCTCGCTCGAAGCGGGTTCGGAAGAGAAGACCGCCGAAGTCCCGAAGCGCGATGAGTACCCTGCCGTCTTCAACCTGCAGCTGCACAAGGTGCAGGGCATGCGCTACGGCGAGAACCCGCACCAGTCGGCCGCCTTCTACAAGGAAGCCGCCCCGGCCGCCGGCCTGCTGGCGGGCTGGACGCAGATCCAGGGCAAGGAGCTGAGCTTCAACAACATCGCCGACGCCGATGCCGCTTGGGAATGCGTCAAGGCCTTCGACCTGCCGGCCTGCGTGATCGTCAAGCACGCCAACCCCTGCGGCGTGGCCGTCGGCGCGACCCTGCTGGAGGCCTACGAGAAGGCGCTCAAGACCGACCCGACCTCGGCCTTCGGCGGCATCATCGCCTTCAACCGCCCGCTCGACGCCGACGTGGTCGACAGGATCAACGCCAACAAGCATTTCGTCGAAGTCGCCATCGCGCCGGTCATCACCCCGGCCGCCCGCGCCGCCTACGCCAGCAAGGTCAATGTGCGCCTGCTGGAAGTGCCCATCACCTCGGCCGTGAATGCGCTGGACTTCAAGCGCGTGGGCGGCGGCATGCTGCTGCAGTCGGCCGACAACGTCGACATCGTCGGCGAGGTCAAGGTGGTCACGAAGCTGGCGCCGACCGAGCAGCAGATGCAGGACCTGCTGTTCGCCTGGAAGGTGGGCCGCTTCGTCAAGAGCAACGCCATCGTCTTCTGCAAGGACGGCATGACCTTCGGCGTCGGCGCCGGCCAGATGAGCCGCCTGGACTCCGCCCGCATCGCCTCGATCAAGGCCCAGGCCGCCGGCCTGAGCCTGGCCGGCACGGCCGTGGCGAGTGACGCCTTCTTCCCGTTCCGCGACGGCCTCGACGTGGTGGTCGATGCGGGCGCCACCTGCGTCATCCACCCGGGTGGCTCGATGCGCGACCAGGAAGTCATCGACGCCGCCGACGAGCGCGGCATCGCCATGGTCTTCACCGGCACGCGCCACTTCCGCCACTGACTCTGCGACACAGCCGCGCATGGCCGTCCTGCGCATCCTCGGCATCGACCCCGGGCTGGCCACAACCGGCTTCGGGCTGGTCGATGCGGACGGCCAGCGGCTGGCCTATGTGGCCAGCGGCACCGTGCGCACCAAGGAGGCCGCATTGGGCGACCTGCCCGGGAGGCTGAAGATCCTCTTTGACGGCATCCGCGAAGTGGTGGACACCTACCGGCCGGACTGTGCGTCGGTGGAAATCGTCTTCGTCAACGTCAACCCGCAGAGCACGCTGCTGCTCGGCCAGGCCCGCGGCGCGGCGCTGACCGCGCTGGTCTCGAAGGACCTGGCGGTGACCGAGTACACCGCGCTGCAGATGAAGAAGGCCGTGGTCGGCCACGGCCAGGCGCGCAAGGCGCAGGTGCAGGAGATGGTCAAGCGCCTGCTCAACCTGACGGCCGCGCCGCCGCAGGACGCGGCAGACGCGCTGGGTCTGGCGATTGCCCACGCCCACGCCGGGGCGTCGATGGCGGCGCTGGGCCAGGTCACCGAGCTGACCCGGCGCCAGCACGCGCACTACCGCGGCGGGCGAATTTACTGAAGCACAGACGCCACCGCGTCAGTCCAGCGTCTCGACCTCGAAGCCGACCAGGTTGCGCACCTGCCGGCCGAACTCGACGCCGATCAGGTGCACTCGCCGGCCCGCGCCGCGGTACTTGTCGGCGTAGCCCTTGGCGTGGATCTGCGCCAGCGCCCGGCCTTCAGGTTCATCCTCGACCACCTTGAACTCGAACAGGTAGACCTGCGACCCGAACCGCAGCGCCATGTCGATGCGCCCGTGACTGGTGGCGTCCTCGACCCGGAGGTCCAGGCCCAGCGCGGCAAAGTGGCTGTAGAACACACTAGCGTAGTGGCCCTCGAACCCCGCCAGGGGGTTATTGCGGTACCAGTCGTGGGGGATGCTGGCGAACAGCGCACGCAACAGCGGCTGCAGCGCCGGCAGGTCGGCTGTCCGCAGGATCTCGATCAGGCGGTTCTGGCTGTCGAAGGCCGCGCGCGCCGGCACACCGTAGCCCTCCAGCAGCGCCGCGTTCAAGCTGGCCTCGACCTCCAGGTTCGGATAGCCCAGCGTGTAGACCCGCCGACCCGGCAGCGGCTCCTGCACGCCACGCAGCGTCAGGTAGCCGGCCTGGAACAGCAGCGCCTCCGGCGCGATGCGCTCGACGTCGAAGCTCGACAGCAGCGCCTCGCTGCTCTGCAGCCGCTCCAGATCGGGGGTGTGGAACTGCCGCTCGGCCAGCAAGCGCACCAGAAAGGTCGGCGTGCCCGTCTCGAACCAATAGGGCTTGAACTGACGGCTGTCGAACAGCAGCAGCAGGTCGAAGGGGTTGTAGACGCTCGCGCCGCCCCAGTTGTAGCCGTTGTACCAGCGGCGGATCTCTTCGCGATCCAACCCGGGCAGCTCGGGGGCGAACACCGTGTCCACGTCCGCATCGGTATAGCCGCACAGGCTGCTCCAGCGCGCATCCAGCGTCAGGTCTTTCAGGTTGTTCAGGCCTGAGAACAGGCTCACCTTGCTGAACTTCGACACCCCGGTCAGGAAGACGAAGCGCAGGTGCTCATCCACGTCCTTCAGCGTCCCGTACAGATCCCGCAGCCCGTCGCGCATCGCCGCGGCCACGGCGGGGTCGGTCAGGTGATCCAGGATCGGCTTGTCGTACTCGTCGATCAGCACCACCACGCGCTCGCCGCCTTGCTCATGGGCCAGACGGATCAGCTCGGCAAACTTGCCCCCCACACTGCGGTAGCGGCACTCCAGCCCCAGGCGCCGCGCGTTGTCATCCAGGATCTCGTGGATGCGCTGCTCCAGCCGCTCCGCGCTGCCCAGGCCACCGCCCGCAAAGCTCAGCCGGATCACCGGATGGCGCCGGGACCAGTCCCAGCGTGACTCTGCCGCCAGCCCCGTGAACAGCGCCCGGTGTCCCTCGAACAGCTCCTTGAACGTGTCCACCAGCAGGCTCTTGCCAAAGCGCCGCGGCCGGCTCAGGAAGAAGGCCTTGCCGGCCGACTCGATCAAGTCGATCGCCATGCCCGACTTGTCGACGTAGTAGCAGCCCCCCTCGCGCATCTCGCGCAGGTTCTGGATGCCGATCGGCAGCCGACGGCGTGCCGCTGACGAGAGCGAGGCAGGGCTGGACATGGCAGTCAGTGTAGTGCTGACCCAGCGGCTGCCGCGTGCGACACCACCTGTCGCGCCCCCTGCGTAGCCTGCGGATCCATGCACTGCGATCTCCGCCCCCGCGAAACCTTCAGATACACGACTAATGCACGCCCACCCGCCCAAACGCGGGGAGCCGGCGGCGCGGGTGCGCCTTCGAGAATGTCCCTCAACGCCCGGCACAGGGCCCACACGAGGGAGCGGATGTCACGCGAACGAAGCCCGGCGGACCACGACACGCTGTCGTGCCGCCTCAGCCAGATCCTGCTGCGCCTGAACCAGGGCGAGTGCCTGCGGCCGACGCAGCTGGCGCAGGATTTCGGCGTCAGCCTGCGCACCATCCAGCGCGACCTGGGCCACCGCCTGGCCACCCTCCCGCTGCAGCGGAGCGACAGCGGCTACCGCCTCGACCCCCGCCAGCTCGGCCAGCTCAACTGGCGCGACCTCGAACGCTTCGCCGACCGCTCCGGCATCGGCCACCTCTACCCACGCCTGGAGCCCCGCTTCCTGAACGACTTGCTGGACGGCCGGCTGGACGCCGCCCTGCACGTCCACGGCGCCCAAGGCGAAGACCTGCAGCCCCACCAGCGCGACTTTGCCCAACTCGGCCAGGCCATCCAGCGGCAACAGCGCATCAGCTTCCACTACGCCAAGGACAACGGCAGCAAGCTCGTCGACGGCGCAGCGCCCTACCAACTCATCCACCACAACGGCATCTGGTACCTCGCCGCCGTCGACGGCGACCGACTGAAAGCCTACAGCCTCACCAAGATCAGCCGCCTGCTGGTCTCGCCGCAGACCTTCGAACGCCAGCCGCCCATCGAACAGCAGCTACGCGAAGAAGACGGCATCTGGCTGAACCGCCAAAAAACCGACGTCCTTCTGCACATCGCCGCCCCCGCAGCCGGCTACTTCCGCCGCCGCAAGCTCATTGCCGGCCAACGCATCGACCGCGAGCTCCCCGACGGCGGCCTCATCATCGCCTGCCGCGTCGCGCACCCCAACCAGGTCCTGCCCCTCGTCCGCTACTGGCTGCCCAACGCCCGCATCCTCAGCCCCGGCCACCTGCAAGCCGAACTCGAGCAGAGCCTGCGCCAGTACCTGGAGCCACGCTGATGGGCATGGCCGTCCTCCTCGCCCTCGTGATCGGCGTCGTCTGGATCGCCGTGCTGATGGTGCAGTTCATCGCCCTGCTGTCCACATTTACTGTCATCAATGAACATTCTCCCAAAGAATCCACGATTCAATCTGGACTCAGACACCATTCTGCCGCCAGATACACGAGCGCAGATTGACGAGTGCCTCGCCAGACTCAAATACCATCGAAAAATCTATTCGGAATGGAACTTCAAATCCATTGACCCCTCCGGGATCAGTGCCATTCTCAATTTCTACGGCCCGCCAGGCACTGGGAAAACTCTGACCGCAGAAGCCTTGGCAGGAACTTTGGGGCTGCAGATCATATTTCTTGGCATCGCAGAACTTGAAAGCAAGTTCATGGGGGAAACCGCCAAGAATATTCAGATGGCCTTCTCCGAGGCCGCCAAGTCAGGTGCCATCTTATTTTTCGATGAAGCCGATACCTTGCTCGGCAAGCGACTGTCATCCGTCACGCAAGGCGTGGACAATGAAGTCAATGCCATGCGATCAACGCTTCTAATTGAACTTGAGCGATACGAAGGCATTGTCATCTTCGCCACCAATTTCGCCAAGAACTATGATGAGGCATTCCGCAGCCGAATTGCTTATCACATCAAGTTCAACCTTCCAGATTTCGATTCAAGAAAACGTCTCTGGTCGCGGATGTTTATTTCGGAGATTCCGATCGGAGATGATCGAGACTTGCTCATTGAGCGCTGCACAGAATTATCAGACGGTTTTTCAGGCCGTGAAATAAGAACCTGCATGCGCCTTGCATTGCCCAAAGCATTGATCGAATTCGAAACCACTGGCGGCATACCACAAGTCACCATTGAGCACATCAGGTCAGCGATCAGCCAGATCAGAACAGCTCAAGCCGAGGTGGCTTCGCATGCCAAGCATGCAGACATTTCCAGTAAGGAAGCATCGCTCGCCAAGAACATGCTCGGCGTTCATTAAACAATTAGGAGAAATCAATTATGGGATTTTGGTCAAGCGTAGGAAGCGCCTTCAAGTCAGCTGGATCAGCGATTGTTTCTGCAGGCAGAACAGTCATCAGCAAAGCGAAAGAAGTTGCCGTCAATGCTGTCAACTGGATGGCAGACAAGGCCGAGCATTTTGTCGGCAAAGTCAAGGATGTCTGGAACAAGGTTCAGCCGTTCATCAAGAAGCATGTTCGCCCTTATCTCACGTTTGCGGCTGCCGCACCCCTTTGGCCCTGGCTGCGAGCCGGTCTTATTATAATTAACAACGCACTACACTACCTTGAACACTTCGAGAATAGTCCGCTAGCCAGAAAACTTAATCAGGCTATCAAGTGGGCCATCAGCACAGCGAAAACCCTCAAGGCAAAATTCCTCACACCAGAAGAGGAAAGAGAAGCCGAACAGCGCAAGAAGGTTTTCGAGGAGGCCGCCAATGCGGTTCAATCTGATCAACGTCATGCGATTGATCTGGCTGGCATGATCAATGACTACGTATTGGTCAGAACCGCCATCACAAACATCATGGAGAGCAACTCGATAAAGGATTTCGAGCATTACCTTCGCCTGCGCGCCACACAGAAATTGATGCAACAGGTCGAGAACGTTCTGTCGTCCGCCCAATCCATCGAAGACATTACCGAAGATGACATCTTCCTGTTGAAGGTTGGCGCTGATCTGCTATCCAGCGATCCCAAGCTGTCGGATGCTGATGCAATCAAGCTGGATCAGATCATCTACAGAAAGTCCAAGAAGAAGTTGATCCCGTTCGTCTTTGAGGAAATGGTCATGGCATGGAGTCAGAATCTTCAACAACTCGAATCAGAATGGAAGAGTGAAAACACAAAACTATCGAAGAATGAAGTCATCAAGCGCCGACTGGAAGTCACTGCCAGGATTTCAGAGCTGGAACCTGATGAAAAATCTATTCTGGATGAACTCACGGCGAACGCACCTTTGCTTAAGAGCAAGCTGGAGCAGCTTGGTGCCAGAACGCGTGAAATGAAGAATTACGTCTATGCTTCCGAGGGCTTCCTGCAAACCTTGGAAAAAAGCCCAGAGGAAATCGAGGCCGAAGAACTTGATTATCTGACGGAAGATGGCAGTCACGTCGGTATGATCATCATCGACTGTGCTCAGCATGGCAAGAGGTGGAATGATCTCAGCGCCGATGACCAGAGCCTGATCATCGACTTTGCAAACATCTTCGAAAAAGCCAGCAAGGCACGAGCAGCACAGCTCGTCGAAGTGGAGGTTGGGGCATGAAAATAGAAATTATTGACTTCATACTACCGGGGTTTGATGCAATTCAAATCATATTCGGCACGATCATTTATGGTCTGCTGATCACGACCATCTTGTTCGTCAGAAGGAGTGCCACCGCCGCGAACTGGGGACACAACTGGCAAGGTCGGACGAGCAATGACACCAGTGACGATATTGATGCACAACACGGTTCCGTCACGGACCTGAGTCATGCGGTTGCCACCAAGGCCGAACAACTGGCTGAAGTGATGCCTGGCATTCTTCTGATCATCGGCCTGCTGGGGACATTCCTGGGTTTGGGCATGGCGCTCAACAATGCTTCCAGCATTCTGAGCAATGCCAATCAGGGTGGGGACATGGAACATGCCATGGGCGACCTGATGGGCATGATGCAAGGGCTTGGTACCAAGTTCAAAACTTCAACATGGGGCATCATGGCCTTTCTCATGCTAAAGGGATGGTGTGCTTATGATGGGTTCGATGAGCGACGCTTGCGTTGGTGCATCAAGCGAATGAAAACCGAGATTGACGCCTCAAAGAGAATTACACAGGAAACCTCGGAAGCCACTAATCGGAAGTTTCTGTCTGCGCTGTCGTCAGTTGGCGATCAACTCTATTCCGGCACTCAAAACCTGCACACCATGTTGCACGCTCAACTGACTGCGGTTCATTCCAGCATTAAACATCAGCTTGAGAAGTCTGATGAAATCACGCGCAATGGCCGTGCGATTCACAAATCTATTGAGTCATTCGCCGCCAACACGAATACTGTGGATGCCATCACGATGCTCAGCGAAAAGGTCTGCAGCAGCACACGCAGCATGCAAACAGCCCTACAGACTCAGTTGACATATATCCATGCCGGCGTCAAGCAGCAAGTTCAACTTTCTGATTCAATCGCCAGCAGCGGCTCAGCTACACGGCAATCCATTCAAGCATTCACTGAGGCCAGTCTTTCAAACATCAACATACTGCGCGAAGCCTCCACGAAGACGCTTGATGCGTCACAGAAAATGGGAGATTCCGCTGGAGAACTTCAATCCGTCATTCAGAGTTTCAGAGACAACATCACTGAGGTGCTCAGCATCCTGAAACAGGATCTTGGTTCGACCATCGAGAACATGAATACCAACTTCGGCAAGAACATGGATCAGATTGCCACAAAACTCTCTGAAGCCACCACCGGGATCAGTGTGGCTGTCGATGACTTGTCGCAGAACGTGGGCGAGACAATGGGGCAGGTCGAGAAATCAATCACCGAATCCGTTGATATCCAGAAGAAGGCTCATGGTGAATTTTTGCTTACCAGCGAAACGCTGAACACGCAGGTCACAGAAATGACCAATCTTGTCCTGAAACTCAGCGACGACATCACATCCGGACTGAAGGCAGTATCCGAGAGTGGTCGCCGCATGGTCAACTTGGACAAGCGATATCAAGACGTCACTCAAAGCACAGAACAACTCGTCAAGAGTTCAGAAGAAACAATCAAGCAAATATCTGAATTAGTGTCTATTCACCACAAGAGCACTAATGAATCGGTGCGTCACATAGCCGATACCTCAGTGGAAATTCGCAGCGATGCAGCGCATGCAGCCAAATCCCTGGGTGAACTCGGCTCTCACTTGAAGAATGCCTCACTGATCAGCTTGCAAGCGACCGATGACCGCAAGCTCATCATCAGCAAGCTTGGCCACATTGACACGCAATTGGCTGACTTGATGAGCCATTTCCAATCCACCGGCAACGCCTCACTGGGCCACCTCAATTGACATGAAAGACAAACCAACTGAGTGGGTATCAATTTCAGATCTAATGGCGGGATTAATGGCTGTAGTTATGCTATTGCTGGTAATTTCCGTATTGCAGCGAAGCTATATTGAAAAACGACATAAGGAGGAATTAAGGCGGGAGGTCGAATCAAGGAAAAATCAATTAACAACAATGCTATCCACCCTGTCAGCCGCACTTCAACAACAAGGCAGCGGGGATCTTATATCCATAGATATTAATGAAGGAAAAATCACATTAAGAGACAACGTCTTTGACCGGGGCAGCGCTTGTATAACACGTCAAGCAGGAGACGCGATACGAAGCATAAGTTCAAATTTACATTACTTCTTAAGTCAGTCCGAGTATACGCAGGTTCTTGTAGAAGGACACACCGACAACTTGCCCGTAGGGAAACCCGCCTTGGATTTTTCGCGCTTTTGTACTGTTTATGATGACAACTATACCTTATCTGCCGCACGTGCCAGAGAGGCAAGAAATCTTTTGATTGACGGCATTGAGAGCGTAGAGGCCCGACGGGTGATTGTTGCTGGCTATGGTGATTCACAACCACTGAAAGACATGACCCCGAGTGATCCAAGAAATCGGAGGGTAGAGGTTCATTTTGTAGCGAGAGAACAGAATCAAAGCAGGTGAAATCATCATAATCTTCAACAGACAATCGCAAATCTCTCCAGTCAGGTAATTGGAAAATTAGCAGTTGAAATTAACGAGGTTGGCAAAATGGGCGCAATGATTGGAACGATCATCATAAGTATTTTAATTCTGGCGTCAGTCGGAATATCCGGAATCATCGGAATGATGATTCTGGGGGGAGTCGGTTTTGCAATTGGGTCATCAGTCAGTGAAGGGTGGGCGATATTTGGCGCTATCTTGGGAGGATTAATCGGGATTGGCATTTCGTTGAATCTTCGCAATCATTAACTGATTACAACAAAAGCATCAGGTGGACGTCGGATAAAATATTGTCATATTTCAACAGAAATCAGATGGGTGGGCCGATTTTGAGGAATCGGTGCACTGCACCTGAATCGCTTCAAGGGGCGCAGCGGGCCTTGGTGGCCCGGCTGTAGGCGCAGAAGGCGCCGCTGGCCCGCCCCCGGCTCAGCGGCCCAGACGCCGGGCGATGTCGGCCAGCCAGACCGCGGGAGCAGGCGCTTTCTCGCGCTTCAGTTCGCTGCTGCCGCACCGAGGGCAGGCGTGGAAGTGGTCGCCGGGCTTCAGGACGTCGCTGCGCGGGGCCACGGTCTTGGTCCAGCCACAGCCGGTGCAGCGGTAGGTGTGGGGCGAGGGGCGGACGGGCATGACGAGGGAGGGGCAGCACCCGGTTCGGGACGAACCGGCCAGACGGGATGCTGCTCCGCTGGAGCGACAGGGTGTGTCGCTCCAACCGGTCAGTGCCCGGCCCTCACAGCACCATCGCCATGCGCTCCAGCAGCAGCACGGCGAAGAAGGCCAGCCCGGCAATCACCGTCCATTTCAGGATCAGCAGGCCGCGGTTCATCCAGCGGCGGTCGCGCGTGCCGATGTAGAGCGCGAAGCTGAAGGCCGAGCCGACCAGCAGCAGCATCACGATCCAGCGGAAGATCATCATCGCGGGTCAGGCCGGGCGGCGGTGAGTGGCGGGCTCACCAAGCCGGGGCCAGCTCGGCGAAGCCGGTGGGGGCGCGGCGCTCGTCGTCGAAGGTGACGATGTCCCAGGCCTCGGCATCGGCCAGCAGGGCGCGCACGAGCTTGTTGTTCAGCGCGTGGCCGCCGCGGAAGGAGCTGTAGGCCGCGAGCAGGGGCTTGCCGGCCAGGGCCATGTCGCCGATGGCATCGAGGATCTTGTGTTTGACGAACTCGTCGTCGTAGCGCAGTCCCTCGGCATTGAGCACGCGGTAGTCGTCGATGACGATCGCGTTGTCCATGCTGCCGCCCAGCGTCAGGCCGCGCGAGCGCATCATTTCGACGTCCTTGGTGAAGCCGAAGGTGCGCGCGCGCGCGATGTCCCGGCGGTACTGGCCGCTGCCCATGTCGAAGACGTAGCGCTGGCCGGTGGCATCCAGCGCCGGGTGCTGGAAGTCGATCTCGAAGCCGAGCTTGTAGCCGTGGAAGGGTTCGAGCCGCGCCCAGATGGCGTTGGCGCCCTCGCCCTGGCGCACCTCGACCGGCTTCTTGACCTTGATGAAGCGCTTGGGCGCGTTCTGCAGTTCGATGCCGGCGCTTTGCAGCAGGAAGACGAAGGAGGCGGCCGAACCGTCGAGGATGGGCACCTCGTCGGCGGTGATGTCGATGTAGACGTTGTCGAGCCCCAGGCCGACGCAGGCCGAAAGCAGGTGTTCGGTGGTCTGGACCTTGGGCGCTCCGGGGTCGCCCCCCACCGAGATGGTCGAGGCCATGCGGGTGTCGCAGACCATCGTCGCCAGCGCGGGGATGTCCACCGGCTCGGGCAGGTCGGTGCGGCGAAAGACGATGCCGGTGTCCGGGGCGGCCGGGCGCAGCGTGAGTTCGACCTTCTGGCCGCTGTGCAGTCCGACACCGACCGCGCGGGTCAGGGACTTGAGCGTGCGCTGTTTGAGCATGGCGTGATTTTAGGTGGCCGATGCTTGCGGCCTCATGTCGGCAGGATGGCGCAGCGCTATCGCGGCGATCAGGCCGAACACCCCGGGGCCAGGGCGGGCGCCGGGGTGAGGGACGGAGGGCAGGAGGATCGAGGGGCGGCGGCGGGCGCCGCCCGCGTCGTCAGTCGGCCTGCTTGCGCAGGAAGGCCGGGATCTCGATTTCTTCCATGCCGTTGGAGGCCAGTGCGTCGACGCGGGCCGCAGCCTGCGTGCGGTTGGTGCGCCAGACGCTCGGCACCGCGTAGTCCGGCGCGGCGCCGACCGCCGAGTGCACCGGCTGCACCGGCGAATTCAGCGGCTGGGTCAGCACCGGGATGTTGTCGGTGCCGGTGCGCTGCTGCACCTGCGGCTGGGCGTGCACGGCATGGGCCACCACCGGCTGCACCACGCTGATCGGCGCGGCCACGCGCTTGGCCGGGGCCAGGCCGGTGGCGATCACCGTCACGCGCAGGGCGTCGCCCAGCGTCTCGTCGTAGGCGGTGCCGAAAATGACGTGCGCATCGTCCGCGGCGTAGCGGCGGATGGTGGTCATCGCGTTGCGGCTTTCGGCCAGCTTGAAGGTCTGCTTGCTCGCCGCGATCAGCACCAGCACGCCGCGCGCGCCGGACAGGTCGATGCCCTCCAGCAGCGGGCAGGCCACGGCGGCCTCGGCGGCCTTGGTGGCGCGGTCCGGGCCGCTGGCGCAGGCGGTACCCATCATCGCCTTGCCCGGCTCGCTCATGACGGTCTTGACGTCTTCGAAGTCGACGTTGACCAGGCCGGGGATGTGGATGATGTCGCTGATGCCGCCCACGGCGTTTTTCAGCACGTCGTTGGCTTCGGCGAAGGCCTCTTCCTGCGTGACGTCGTCACCCAGGACTTCGAGCAGCTTCTCGTTGAGCACCACGATCAGGCTGTCGACGTTGGCCTCCAGCTCGGCCAGGCCGGCGTCGGCCTGCTTCATGCGGCGTGCGCCTTCGAACTCGAAGGGCTTGGTCACCACGCCGACGGTCAGGATGCCCATGTCCTTGGCCAGTCGGGCAATCACCGGCGCGGCGCCCGTGCCGGTGCCACCGCCCATGCCCGCGGTGATGAACACCATGTGCGCGCCTTCGAGCGACTGGCGGATGCGGTCCTGCGCCTCCTCGGCCGCGGCCTTGCCGGCGTCCGGGCGCGAGCCCGCGCCCAGGCCGGTGTGGCCCAGCTGCAGCAGCGTGTGCGCCTGCGAGCGGTTGAGCGCCTGCGCGTCGGTGTTGGCGCAGATGAACTCCACGCCCTGCAC
>DAOLLE010000023.1:0-15095 GCA_035331205.1 Burkholderiaceae bacterium | reverse complement strand
CGGCAGCCACAGCGCCGACAGGCCCAGCAGTGCCACCACCGCGGCCAGCGCCAGCGCGGCGCCGGGGTAACGCCAGGTCGCGATCACGAGCGGCGGCAGCGCGAACAGCAGCGCCGCGGTCAGGGCCAGCTCCACGCCCTGGCGCACGCCGTAGGCGCGCACCTTGTTGGGCAGGTCGGCGAGGATGCGCATGCCCAGGCAGGTCATCGTCGAGGCGAAGAAGCCCACCAGTGCCCAGACGCCATACAGCCAGCGCAGCTCGGTGACCCTCGCGCTGAGGGCGAAGGAGGCGGCGGTGCCGGCAGCGCTGGCCAGCGTCAGCCAGCGCCAGTCCAGCCGGTTCATCCACAGCGGCGCGCCCAGCGTGCCGACGAGGTAGCCGGCGAAGCAGATCGAGCCGAGCAGCCCCACCGACGCGGCGTCCAGGCCGAAGCCGTCGGCCAGGCTGCCCAGCATCACCGGCAGGGCGTTGAAGGGCAGGCCGCCGATGGTGGAGGCCAGGCTGGCCGCCAGCATGACGCCGATCAGGTGGCGATCACGCCCGGCGGTGGGGTTCAAGGCGGGTCTCCGGGCTGGTCACATTTGGATCACATGTAGAGCATCACCAGGTCGTTGACCACGGACGGGCGGTCCTGGCCGACGACGTGGATGTCGATTTCCATCGTGACCTGCACGCCGCTCTTGACCTGCTCGACGCGGGTGATCCGGTAGCGGCCGTGGATGCGGCAGCCCGAGGGCACCGGCGCGGCGAAGCGCAGGCGGTCGGAGCCGTAGTTGACGATGTTGACGAAGTCGACGATCTCGAAGTCCATCGGCATCTTCAGCCGGCTCGCCAGCACCTGCACCAGCGCGCCGTGCGCGATGGTGGTGCCGAAGGGGCTGTCGCGCCTCGCCCGGTCCGGGTCGGTGTGGATCCAGTAATCGTCGCCGGTCAGCGCGGCGAACTGGTCGATCAGCGCCTGCGTGACCTCGAAGGTGTTCGACCAGCCGGAGAACTCGGTGGACACCAGCGACCGCATGGTGGCCAGGTCCTTGCAGCTGATGCGGCGCTTGGGCGGCTCGGCTGCGGCCGGGGCGGGCGCCTGCGTGGGCTCGGCCGCCGGCTCGCTGCCGATCACCTCGGGGTGGTCCGACTCGACCGGGGTGTAGCGCAGCAGCGTGACCTCGCCGGGCCGGTCGTCGAAGACCGGGCGCAGGCGCTGGCCGATGCGGATCGCCTCCGGTGCGACGCCGACCAGCGTGGTGTTCAGCCGCGGTCCCTCGTCGAGCTCGACCACCGCCAGCAACTGCGGCATCTCGTCGGTGAACTCGGGCAGCGTGGGCACGCGCGCGACGGTGAAGCTGTAGAGCGTCCCCTGCCCGGACACCGGGTGCCAGGCGACCTGGCGCGAGCCGCACACCGGGCAGTGCTGGCGCGGGAAGAAGAACCAGTGCCCCTGGTCGCAGCGCTGCAGGTGCAGCTCGTGCGCCTTAAGGGCGTCCCACCAGGGCTGGGAGATCGGCGTGGGGTGCGGCAGCGGCTTGTTCCAGGCCATCATTCGTCTCCCTTCAGGATCAGCGCACCCTGTTCGCTCATCACGCCGCCAGTGCCGGAGACGTAGGCCAGGTCGTGGCGGTGGAGCTGGCGCGCGCCGGCCCGGCCCTGGATCTGCTGCATCGCCTCGATCACCTGCGTCATGCCGCCGGCGCTGCCGGTCTGGCCGAAGCTGAGCTGGCCGCCGTGGGTGTTCATCGGAAAGTCGCCCTTGAAGGTGAAGTCGTGCTCGCGCAGGAAGCGCAGGCCCTCGCCCTTGGGGCAGAAGCCGGCGTCCTCCAGGGTCAGCAGCACGGTGATCGTGTAGCAGTCGTAGATCTGCGCCATGTGCACGTCGGCGGGCCGGCAGCCCGCCATCTCGAAGGCGCGGCGCGAGGCCGGGCCGATCGGCGTGGCCAGCATGTCCGCCGCGTAGGTCGGCGACTTGCTGTGCACATGCTCGCCGCAGCCGACGACGCGCACCGCGCGGTGCCTGCAGCCCCTGGCCTTGTCGGCGCGCGTGAGCACCAGCGCGCCGCCGCCGGCCACCGGCATGACGATCTCGAGCATGCGCAGCGGCTCGGCCACCATGCGCGAGTTCAGCACGTCGTCCACCGTGATCGGCTGGCCGAAGAACATCGCGTCGGGGTTGTGGCAGGCGTTGAAGCGCTGGTCCACGCAGATGCGCGCCAGCGCCGCGGCGTCGTAGCCGTGCGTGGCCGCGTAGCGCTGCGCGATCATCGCGTAGCCGGTGTTCTGCGCCATGTGGCCGTAGGGCAGGTCCAGCTCGGCCTCGGGGGCGCCCCAGCGCGTGCTGTGGCCGCCGAAGCGGCTGGCGCGCATCACCTCGGCGACGTGGTCGTCGTGGACCGAAGCCGGCGCCATGCGCGCCGGGATGACGCAGACCACGGTGTCGCACAGGCCGAGCTCGATCGCCGCGGCGGCACGCCAGACCATCGCCACCGAGCTGGCCCCGCCCAGGTCGACCACCTCGGCGAAGTTCAGCCGCACGCCCAGGTATTCGCCGGCCATCGCCGGCACGAACATGCCGGCCTCGTGGAACTGCGGGCCGGTGGTCACCAGCCCGTCCACGTCGGCCAGGCTCAGCCCGGCATCGGCCAGCGCCAGCGTGGCCAGGTCGGCGACCTGTTCCAGGTGGAACATGCGCGGCGCCGCCATGTACTTCTCGGGTTTGTACTGTGCGGCGCCGACCAGCGCCGCCTTGCCTTGGAGTCCCATGCGCATCCTTGTGTGAAGCCTCTCGTCGGGTGCGGTGCGTTCGCTGGTACCCGGCGGCGCCCGATCGCGGCGCGCAGGCCATTGTGGGTGCCGCTGCCGCGCCCTCCATCGTCCGAGCAGACTAGCGGGTCGCCGAACCCGCAGCCTGCGAGGGTCGCGGTGGGCTGCAGCCCGGCGTCGTCCTTTCGGACGATGACGGCCCTGGCCCAGCGGCAAGAATCCGCGCCATCTCCCGGGCCCTCGAGGCCTGCGGGGACTTCCGAGGAGACAGATCGTGCGAACCCTTGTCGGCCTGAGCATGGCCGCGCTCATGGCCGTGGCTGCGAGCTATGCGTTTTCGCCCCGCGCGACGCCGGTGCTGGCGCCCACGGTGTTGCCGGTGAGCCAGATGCACTTCAATGCGCTGGTGCGGTCCAAGGCCGGCTGGGTGGCCGCCGGCGAGCTCGGCACGATCGTCGTCTCGGCCGACGAGGGGCGCAGCTGGGAGCGAGCCCGGGTCGCACCCGAGCGCCAGGCGCTGATCAACCAGGTGGCCTTCGACGCCGACGGCGTCACCGGCCTGGCGGTGGGCCACGAAGGCTGGGTGCTCGCCACCCGCGATGGGGGCCGCAGCTGGACCGAAGTGGCCTTTGCCGACAAGAACGGCGAGCCGCTGATGAGCGTGGCCCGCCTGCCCACCGGCGTGTGGGTGGCGGTGGGCGCCTTCGGCCGCGCGATCCAGTCGGCCGACGAGGGCCGCAACTGGACGCCGCTGCCGCTGGAGGGCGTCGAGGTCGACGACCGGCACCTGAACCGCATCGTCGGCTCGCCCGACGGTCGCGAGTGGCTGGTGGTGGGCGAGCGCGGCCTGGTGCTGCAGCTGGATCCGCAGACGCTGCGCTGGCAGACGGTGCCGCCCTTCTACAAGGGCTCGCTCTACAACGCCGCGGCCCTGGGCGACGGGCGCTGGGTGGTGTACGGCATGCGCGGCAACGCCTTCCACAGCAGCGACGGTGGCCGCAGCTGGGCGCGCGCCCAGCTGCCGGTGCCGGCCTCCTTCTTCGACCACGCGATCGGCGCCGATGGCCGCCTGGTGCTGGTCGGGCAGGGCGGCCTGCTGGCCACCAGCCGCGACGCGGGCCACAGCTTCACGCTGGCACGCGCCGGCGTGCGCGCCACGTTGACCGGGCTGCAGCTGCGGCCCGACGGCAGCGGCTGGCTGGCCAGCGACGCCGGCCTGCTGCCCCTGCCGGAGGCGCCGGCTCCCATCCCCACGACCCCCGCAGCCGCATCTGGAGCGAGCCGATGAGCCACCCTTCCGAACTCGCCGTGCCGAGCCAGCCTTCGCGGACCTTCACGCGCCGGATCGACCGCCTGATCGACCGCGTCGCGCTGGCGCTGATCGCCTGGCGTCGGCCGATCGGCGTGGTCACCGCCCTGCTCACCGTGCTGCTGGCCGCGTCCGCGCTGCGCACCCACCTGGACGCCGGCTTCAACAAGCTGATCCCGCTGGGCCACCCGTACATGCAGGCCTTCCTGAAGCACTCCACCACCTTCTCGGGCGCCAACCGGGTGCTGGTGGACGTCCAGTGGAAGGGCGAGGGCGACATCTACAACAAGGAGTTCCTGGCCACCCTGCGCGCCGTCAACGACGAGGTGTTCTTTACCCCGGGCGTCAACCGCGGCCAGGTCTTCTCGCTGTTCACCCCCAACGTCAAGTACATCGAGATCACCGAAGACGGCTTCGTCGGCGAGGTCGTCATTCCCTCGCGCTTCACGCCCGATGCGGCCGGCCTCGCGCAGGTGCGCTCCAACGTGCAGAAGTCCGGCCAGATCGGTCGCCTGGTGTCCACCGACCTGAAGTCGGCGATGGTGCGTGCCGACCTGCTCGAACTCAACCCGCAGACGGGCGCGCGGCTCGACTACCAGCAGGTGGCACAGCGGCTCGAGGCGATCCGCAGCAAGTTCGGCAGCGACAAGGTGGAGATCCACATCGTCGGCTTTGCCAAGGTGCTGGGCGACGTGATGGACGGCCTGTCCACCGTGATCGGCTTCTTCGTGATCGCCTTCGCCGTCACCGCGCTGCTGCTGTGGGTGTATTCGCGCTCGATCAACCTGACGCTGCTGGCGCTGGCGGTGGCGCTGCTTCCGGTGGTCTGGCTGCTGGGGCTGCTGCCGCTGATCGGCTACGGCATCGACCCGATGTCGATCCTGGTGCCCTTCCTGATCTTCTCGATCGGCGTGTCGCACGCGGTGCAGATGACCAACGCCTGGAAGCAGGACCGCATTGCCGGCCTGAGCGCCGAGGACGCCGCCGAGAGCGCCTTTCGCAAGCTGGCGGTGCCGGGCATCGTCGCGCTGCTGACCAATGCGCTGGGCTTCATGGTCATCATGCTGATCGACATCCCGATCGTGCACGAGCTGGGCGTCACCGCCTGCCTGGGCGTGCTGCTGATGATCGTCACCAACAAGATCATGCTGCCGGTGATCCTGTCGCACCTGCGCCTCGAGACCTCGGCCCTGGGGCATCGCCCGTCGGTCGACGGTGCCGAGCGCATCGGCCGTTGGTGGGCCGTCTCGGCCTTTGCCACCAAGGTGCCCGCGGCGATCTCGCTGATCGCGGCGGCGGTGCTGCTGGCCTTCGGCACGCTGGGTGCGCGCTTCCTGCTGACCGGCGACATCGGCTCGGGCGCGCCGGAGTTGCGCGAGCAGTCGCGCTACAACAGCGACAACCGGCAGATCATCGCCAACTACTCGATCGGCATGGACGTCCTGTCGGTCTACGCGGAGACCAGCGATCTGTCGGAGGCCTGCCTGAACTGGCCGGTGATGAACGCCATCGAGCGCTTCGACCTGGCGATGCGCGGCGTCGACGGCGTGCGCTCGGTGCAGACCGTGGCCAGCCTGGCCAAGCTGGCGGCGGCGGGCAACAACGAGGGCAACCCGCGCTGGGCCGCGCTGCAGCGCACCGAGGCGGCGCTGCGCACCGGGGCCAGGCTGGCCGCCAACCCGGAGCTGGGGCTGAACAACGATGGCTGCAAGACCATCCACCTGATGCTGTTCCTGAAGGACCACGAGGGCGCCACGCTCAAGCACGTGGTGGGCGAGGTGCGCAAGTTCATCGAGGCCGACCGCACGCCCAACCTGACCTTCCGCCTCGCCGGCGGCAATGCCGGCGTGGCCGCCGCCACCAACGAGGCGGTCGAGCACGCGGAGGTGCAGATGCTGGCGGCCATCTTCGGGGCCATCACGCTGCTGTGCTGGCTCACCTTCCGCAGCTGGCGCGCGGTGCTGTGCATCATCGTGCCGCTGACGCTGGTGTCGATCCTGTGCAACGCGCTGATGGGCGCCCTGAGCATCGGCCTGAAGGTCGCGACGCTGCCGGTGATCGCCCTCGGCGTGGGCGTGGGCGTGGACTACGGCATCTACCTGTTCGAGCGGCTGCAGCACGCCATCGAGCACGAGGGCGCGACCCTGCGCGAGGCGGTCTACGAGGCGATGCGCCAGCGCGGCTCGGCCGCCGTCTTCACCGCGATCACGATGGCCATCGGCGTGGGCACCTGGGCCTTCTCGCCGCTGAAGTTCCAGGCCGACATGGGCGTTCTGCTGGCCTTCATGTTCCTGGTCAACGTCGAGGGGGCGATCTTCCTCGTGCCGGCGATGGCCTACTGGCTGGGCGTGGGCAAGGACCGCGAGCCTGCGGTCGCCAGCGCCGTGGCCACCGGTGCACCGGCCGCCACGCCCGCTGCCGCAGTGGCAGGCACCCCGGCCGGTCGCTGACCGGCCTGCCGCGGCGTGCCGGTCTGCACGGTGGGGAGCGTTCACCATGGGTGAGCCCGACGAGCGTACCTTGCTGGCGCAGTGGCGCGTCGAGCGCGAGCTGAGCCGCGTGCTGATGGCCTACGCACGCCTGTGCGACGAGCGCGACTGGGCGCTGATCGACCAGGTCTTCGCCGCCGACGCCACGGCCGAGTACGGCGGCTGGCCGCTGCCCCGCCGCGACGCCATCCTGGCGATGCTGCAGCGCCACCTGGGCGGCTGCGGCCCGACCCAGCACCTGCTGGGCAACCTGTGGGTCGACCATGCCGACCCGGCCGCGCCGAGCAGCCGCATCGCGGTGCGCGCCGCCCACCTCGGCGGCGGCGAGCGTGCCGCCGAGCGCTACGAATGCCTGGGCGAGTACCACGACCGCTGGTGCCTTACCCCGGCGGGCTGGCGCATCCGCCACCGCCGCATGGTGGTGACGCTGGAGTACGGCAGCCGCGCCGTCCTGCGGCCCGCGCCGCGCTGATCCGCTCCGGCCGGGCTGCGCCCCCGTCCCCAGTCCCTCTCCCGTGCGTTTTGGCTGCTCGGGCCGACCTGGCCTCATCGGGGTGGTCCGCTGCGGCGTGGCCACGCTGGCACGGTCCGGGGCGACACCTGCGCGCCGGGTGCGCGGTCCGGGCCGGGGGAGGGGGTCTGACTGCGGCGCGAGCGCGTCGAGCGCCGCATGGGTCGCCGGCGGATCCTGAGGCGGTGGCTCATGGCTCGCGCCGTCCCGCCCCATGGCACCTACCGACAGGCCCAGCTGCGGCGGATCGAGGGCTGGCCCCGGACGACGAGGACGACGAAGCCGGACAAAGAAAAAGGGCGGCCGGAAGATCCGGGCCGCCCTGGTCGTCCTGCGCCGGCCGATGTCGTCGGCCGGGCCTGACACGCGGGGTCAGAAGGCGTACTTCATCACCATCGACAGCTGGTCTCGGTCGGTGAAGGGACGGTAGGTCGTGCTGTCCATCGAGGCGCTGCCGCCGAAGCCCTGGTAGGTCAGGCCGATCGAGAAGTTGCTGGCCCGGGTCAGGGTGGCGCCCACGCTGTAGCGGAGGTCGCCCTCGCCGCCCACGCCACCGAGGATCGTGCGGCCCTTGATCTGCCAGGACGCGCTGATGGGCACGCTCAGGTCCCAGCCTTCGAAGACGCCCGGGTAGGTCAGCGACAGGGTGGTGGCCAGCGCTAGCCCTTCACGGCTGCGGAACGAGAGCTGGTCGCTGGCCGTGAAACCGTAGGCGGCCGGGTAGTTCTCGCTGCCCACGGCCTTGCGGGCCTGGACGCCGTCGATGTGCACGTAGGCGATCTCGCCCAGCAGCGCAGCGCCATCTGCCAGCGGCGTACGGCCGATGTTGTAGAAGGCGTTGAGGTTCAGTTGCGTGATGTTGGCGCGGGTGGGCGTGGCGATGGTGGCCTTGGTGGCCGGGTTGACCACCGCGTCCACCAATACCGGCGCGCCGTCCTTGTACGACGCCTCGCCGGCCACGGCGACCGAGCCGAAGGTCGTGCTGAAAGACGCGCCCAACAACTTGATGTTGTCGAAGTAGCGCACCCGGTAGCTGCCATTGCCGATCTGCGTGATGCCGCCAAAGGCTGGCTGCAGCGCCGCGGGGATGGCGGTGCCCGGCGTGAAGACGTTGATCTCCGGCAGCGGCGTGCGGTCGTGGTAGTTGAGGTAGTACAGCCCCAGCTCGGTTTCCTCGGTGACCCGATAGCGTGAGCCCACACCCCATTGGCCGGTCTTGGACGGGGTGATGTCCGCGCCGCGCTGGCCGAAGGAGCAGCCGGAGAAGCCACCGAAGCCGGCGGCCGGAATGGCCGGAATCGTGCTGTACGGTCCCAGGCAGACGCCGCCGGGCCCGACCCCGTCGGAGGCACTCATGAAGGAGCCGGGAGCCGCCGCCAGCGTCGGGTGCCAGTTGTACTGCGCATGGGCCATCAGTGACCAGCGCGACGACACCTCCAGGATCGCCGACAGCTGGTCCTCGGGCAGCAGCTGGTCCTTCGTCTCGGTGCCCGGCACGCCGGTCTTGGTGCCGTCCGCAGGCCCCTGGGCCAGCGAGATGCCGGGGAAGAACAGTGCCTCGCCCCAGGACACCACGTGCCGGCCGCCCCGCAGGGTCAGGCGACCCGCGCCGCCCGTGTCCACGGCGCCGTAGGCGTAGGCATCCAGCACCCGGCTGTAGCCGCCGTGGTAGCGCCGCGCCTCGTCGGTGAACTCGTTGTAGGGCGCCGGGTGGTTGACCTTGTTGGGGTTGCTGGCTGCAGCGTTGTTGTCGTTGCTCTTGCGGTAGACGTCGTCGTAGAAGGTGCTGGCGGAAAACACACCGCCGAAGTCGCCCTTGCTGAGCTTGGTGTCCAGCAGCAGGCCGAGGCGGTTGGCGGTCAGTGCCCCCTTCTTGAAGTTGTTGTCCCCGTCGTTGCTGCCGGCGTTGCCCGCCAGCACCGGGTCGGCCTCCTTCTGGCGCTGCGACAGGGTGTAGGTGGTCGACAGGCGCCAGTCGAGCTTCAGGCCCTCGCCGAACTCGACGGTCTCCCCAGCCGATGCCGCGCCGCCCAAAGTGGCGGCCAGCAGTGCGGCCGCCAGGGGGGTGAGCTTGAAATTGCAGGTCATCATGGTCTCCTCGGTCTCTTCGATGGCGCTGGGCGATCAGTTGCCCGAGGCGCGCGCCGCCTCCGGTGTGAACATCTCGGGGGTCAGGTCGCCCTTGTTCAGCACCGGCCCGATCGGGCGCTCCTGGAAGAGGTTGTAGGCCACGTAGCGACCGCCGTTGAGGTCCATGTAGAAGCTCGAGCCGGCGTGCCAGGCGCTCAGGTCGTAGGCGTAGTAGTAGTTGATGAAGGCGTGCTGCCAGAGCTGCCCACGGGCGTCGTAGATGTCGGTGGCGACCGCATGGCCGGTGTCCTCGTCGATGAAGAGCACGCGCTTGGCGTACAGGTGGCGGAAGCCTTCCTTGAGCGTCGCCTCCAGCACCCAGACCCGGCGCAGTTCGTAGCGCAGGTAGTCGGGGTTCGGGTGGCCGACGCTCAGCAGGTCGGCGTACTTGACCGTGGGCTGGTGCACCTTGTAGGCGTTGGCCGGGATGTACATCTCGCGCTTGCCGACCATCTTCCAGTCGTAGCGCTCGGGCGAGCCGTTGAAGAGGCGATCGGAGTCGATCGTCATCGTGCCGCCGGTGCCGTTCAGCGGCTGGTCGAAGCCGTACTCCGGCACCTGGCGCACGCGGCGCGTGCCCGGGTCGTAGCTCCAGGCCAGGCGCTTGCCCTTGGCGAAGTTCAGCGGCTCGGCGGAGACGTTGACGCCGCCCTTCTCGCGCTCGGGCAGCAGCGCCTGGTTGAACGAGCGGGCCATGATGCCTTCGAGCGGCTTGCCGCGCTCGCCGGGCTGGTTCGTCAGGTCCAGGGATTTGTTGTTTGCCCGACCCCAGGTGACCTTGCCGTCCGACAGCACCGAGGCAAAGTCGCGCACGGTGTGCTCATTGAAGGCGCGGTAGGGCAGCAGGTTGTTCCACAGCAGCTCGGCGCCATTCTTCGGGATCGGGAAGTTGATGCCGCCCTTGCTGCCCTTGATGCCCAGGCCACCGTCGGTCACCTCCGATTCCAGCGCGTTCTTCTTGACCACCGCGCAGACGCTGTCGGGGTAGCGGAAGTCGCGGTGACCGGGGTAGACCGGCATGCGGTAGGTCTTGGGGTACTTGGCGAAGGCCGCCTTCTGGCCGTCGCTCAGGCGGTCGGCGTACTGGCTGAGGTTGGCCGAGGTGATGGTGAACAGCGGCTTCTCGCTGGCGTACACATCCACCGGGTGCTGGCCGGTGTGGGGCTTGTAGTCCACCCCCGGCGGGGTGCCCACCCACTTGCCCGTGAACTCCGGCACGCCGCTGGCGGTGCCCGCCTTCTCGGCACCGACGCAGGTGAGTTCCTTGCCGAGCTTGTCGGCCTCGGCGGCGGGCACCTTGGCCCAGGCCGAGCCCATCATCGCCAGACCAACGGCCAGGGCGATCGGCGCGGGGATCATTGGGGTCTTCATCCATGTCTCCTTCCACAGGGGAATGTGTTCACTACTGCCAGGCGGATCTGGCGGCGATCCGGTCCACGTTGCGCCCTGTCCTGCGCGCGGCGTCGACCCTTTCGACGAATCCATTGTTCTGAGGCGAGCTTCGTTCTCCATCGTCTGATGGGACTAGGCGTGGACCCGAGGCAATGGCGCCGGCAGATGGACTGAATCGCTGCCCTGCGACTGGGCCGGGCCGTGTGGCCGCCTGGCCCGAACAGGCATGGGCGCCAAGCGCCGCGGCACTCGGCGCACGCCGATCCGCACCGGCGCTCGGTGACGAAAGGTTGGGGGGGGATGGGGGCGCTCGCCCCGCGGCCCGTTGGGGGCCACGGCAGGTGGGCGGCAGGTGCTGGCGCTGTGTCAGCGGCCAGCCATTGCGCGCAGCGGGCTACGCAGGGCACCGAGCCAGTCGGTGCAGCGTGCTCTGCGGTGCACTCAGTCGCGAGGAATCATCACGTCGAAGGCATGGCGATCGACGGTCGGCGGCGCACCGAGCGCTCGCCATTCGATGTCGGCCTGTGCCAGGTGCCGATGGGTGGGGGGCAACTCCCCTTGGCCAGACGCCGGTGCCGGTGGGAGTGCCCAGCGGCTTCCCATCCCGAGGGCTGCCCAGGTCAGCGCGGCAGCCAACAGCGCCGCCGTGGCTGCGCGGCCCAGGGTCTTGCCAGCAATCATGGTTCGTCTCCTTCGAGGCCAGCTGGCAGCCCTTCCAGGGGCCGACCGGCTTGTGTCGCCTGTTCGGAAATTCTGGGTGGGCCTTTGCGGGGTTTCCTCGTCGATTCGGACTAGGGCCTGACCCGCATCGGGTCGTTCCGGGGTGGGCTCGGATGGTTCGTTCGGACGATGAGCCCCGGGCCGCGTCGGCCATAACGTGCCGCCGCAGAAGCGGCTGGCCGCGTGGTGCCGGCCCGGAGACGAGCGCATGAGACTGCAAGATCGAGTGGCCCTGGTGACCGGGGCGGGCGCGGGCATCGGCGCGGGCGTGGCACGCCGCCTGGCGGCCGATGGTGCTGCCCTGTGGCTGGCCGACCTGCGCGCCGACGCGGTCGAGGCGGTGGCGGCGCAGATCGGCCGGGACTTCGGCGCCGAGGTCGGCTGGAGCCGCAGCGACGTCGGCGAGCGCGACCAGGTGCTCGCGATGGTGCAGGCCGCCCAGGCGCGCTTCGGCCGCGTCGACGTGCTGGTCAACAACGCCTGGGGGCCGCGCCCGGGCAGCCGCCGCGGCTTTGCACGCATCGAATCGCTCGACGACCAGGATGCCGACTGGGCGCTGCGCATCGGCGCGCGATCGGCGCTGTGGGCGATGCAGGCGGTCTTCCCCGGCATGCGCTCGCGCGGCTGGGGCCGCGTCGTCAACATGTGCTCGCTCAACGGGGTGAACGCCCATCCCTACTCGGGCGACTACAACATGGCCAAGGAGGCACTGCGCACGCTCACGCGCAGCGCCGCGCGGGAATGGGCGCCCTACGGCATTTGCTGCAATGCAGTGTGCCCTGCCGCGGCCACCGAGGCCTACCGCCGGTTCGCCGCGGCACAGCCGGACAACGCCGCGGCCATGCTGCGGCTCAACCCGATGGGCTACATGGGTGACCCGGAGCGCGACATCGGCGCCGTGGTGCTCTTCCTGGCCAGCGAGGACAGCCGCTACCTCACCGGCAACACCCTCTTCGTCGACGGTGGCAGTCACATCAACGGCGTGCCCTGGCTGCCGCAGGCACCGGCCTGATCGGGCCAGCCCGCGGCCGACCCTGAGTGGTCCCTGGTGGCCCCTGTTGGCCCTTGATGGCCCTTAGTCCCAATAGACGATGGCTGCGACCGAGCGCCCCGATAGCGTTGCACGCAGGGCCCGGAGGTCGGGCCGATTGCAACGGAGACAGACACGATGAAGCTGATCGACAAGGTGGCGCTGGTGACCGGGGCCGGCCAGGGCATGGGCCGGGCGATCGCGCGGCGCTTCGCCGCCGAGGGCGCACAGGTGGTGGCGCTCGACCTGAACCTGGAGGCGGCGCAGCAGACGCTGCAGGACCTGCCGGGCCGGCACCTGGCGCTGGCGCTGAACGTGGCCGATGCGGCGGCGGTGGACGCGGCGCTGGCGCAGGTGGTCGAGCAGTTCGGCCGCGTCGACGTGCTGGTCAACAACGCCGGCACCGGCGGCATGGACAGCTTCGCCGAGACCAGCGACGAGGCCTGGGCCCGGGTGATCGGCGTGAACCTGAACGGCGCCTTCTACTGCGCCCGCGCCGCGGTGCGCGCGATGCTGAAGGCGGGCCGGGGCGGCGCGGTGATCAACGTTTCCAGCACCGCCGCCGTCAGCGGCGACGGGCCGGCGCACTACGTCACCTCCAAGGCGGCGATCATGGGGCTGACCCGCGCGATGGCCAAGGAGCTGGCCAAGAGCGGCATCCGCGTCAACACGCTGGTGCCCGGGCCGACCAACACGCCGATGATGCAGGGCATCCCGAAGGAGTGGGCCGACGCGATCGTCGCCGGCGTGCCGATGGGCCGCATGGCCGAGCCGGAGGACATCGCCCGGGTGGCGGTGTTCCTTGCCAGCGACGACGCCGGCTTCGTCACCGGCCAGAACCTGGCCGTCAACGGCGGCAGTGCCTTCCTGTGAGGAGCGTCACGATGAGCCAACGCATGCAGGGCAAGGTGGCCTTCGTCTCCGGCGGGGGCAGCGGCATCGGCGCGGCCACCGCGATCCGCCTGGCCGAGGAGGGCGCCACCGTGGTGATCTGCGGGCGCCGCCAGGAGCCGCTGGACGCGGTGGTGGCGCAGATCCGCGCCGCCGGCGGCCAGGCCGAGGCGGTGCTGGCCGACGTCGGCGACGAGGCGCAGTACGTCGGCGCGATCGAAGCGGCGGCGCAGCGCCACGGCCGCCTGGACGTGCTGGTCAACAACGCGATGGCCTTCACCTGGGGCGCGCTGGACGCGATGAGCACCGCCGACTGGCACGCCAATTTCCGCACCACCGTGGACGGCAGCTTCTGGGGCACGCGCACGGCGCTCAAGCTGATGAAGGCGCAGGCCGGGGGCGGCTCGATCGTCAACGTCTCGTCGATCTGCGGCCAGCTCGGCACGGCCTGGATGGCCGGCTACTCGGCCGCCAAGGCGGCGGTGGACAACTTCTCGCGCGCCGCCGCGGCCGAAGGCGCCCCCGCGGGCGTGCGCGTCAATGTGGTGGTGCCCGCGGTGGTCGAGACGCCCGCCACCGCCGGCATGCTGGCCGACGAGGCGGGCCGCCGCGCCACCGAGAAGCTGATTCCGATGGGCCGCGTGGGCCAGCCGGTGGAGCTGGCCAACGCCATCCTCTTCCTGACCAGCGACGAAGCCAGCTACATCACCGGCGCATCGCTGCCGGTCGATGGCGGGCGCTCGGCCGTGCTGGTGACCGCGCTGTGAGCGCCGCCCCCCCGGCTTGGCCGGCCACGCTGGAGCAGCGCATCGACCGGCTCGAGTCGCTCGACGCGATCCGCCAGCTGGCGGCGAAGTACGCGCTGTCGCTGGACATGCGCGACCTGGATGCGCACGTCAACCTCTTCGCCCCGGACATCCGCGTCGGGCGTGACCGGGTCGGCCGGGCGCACTTCAAGGCCTGGCAGGACGCCACGCTGCGCGAGCAGTTCACCGGCACCTCGCACCACCTCGGCCAGCACATCATCGAGTTCGTCGATGCCGACCACGCCACCGGCGTCGTCTACTCGAAGAACGAGCACGAGTGTGGCCCCGAGTGGGTGATCATGCAGATGCTCTACTGGGACGACTACGAGCGCATCGACGGCACCTGGTACTTCCGCCGCCGCCTGCCCTGCTACTGGTACGCCAGTGACCTCAACAAGCCGCCCATCGGCGACCTGAAGATGCGCTGGCCCGGGCGCGAGCCCTACCGCGGCAGCTTCCACGAGCTCTTCCCGAGCTGGCGCGAGTTCTGGGCCGCCCGGCCGGACAAGGACAGCCTGCCCGAGGTGGCTGCGCCTGCGCCGCTGGAGCAGTTCCTGCAGCGCCTGCGCCGCGGCACGCCGGCACCCAAGATCCGCGTGCGCTGAGCGCGGCGCTCCACAAGGAATCCCCCGATGTTCCGTCACCTCTTCCTGCCCCTGCGGCTGGGCGACCTCGACCTGTCCAACCGCATCGTGATGGCGCCGATGACGCGCAACCGCGCCGATGCCGACGGCAGCCCCAGCGCGCTGATGGCCCAGCACTACGCCGCGCGCGCCGACGCCGGGCTGATCGTCGCCGAGGGCAGCTGGCCCAGCGCCGCGGGCCAGGCCTACAGTCGTCAGCCTGGCATCGTCACGCCCGCGCACATCGCCGGCTGGCGGCGTGTGACCGACGCGGTGCATGCGCGCGGCGGGCGCATCGTGCTGCAGCAGCCCGCGCTGGCGCCAGGGTTGGCGTTTGGCTTTTTTGTTCTCGCCTTGGGCGGCTTCTTCATCATCCGGCAACGGCGCGGTGAGCAGTTTGAGGTTGACTGCTTTGTGCTGCAACGCTTCTCCAGCCAGACAG
>DAOLLE010000022.1:0-15202 GCA_035331205.1 Burkholderiaceae bacterium | reverse complement strand
TCGTCTCGGGCGGCCGGGCGATGGGCAGCAGCGAGAAGTTCAACGAGGTGCTGACCCCGCTGGCCGACAAGCTGGGCGCGGCACTGGGCGCCAGCCGCGCCGCGGTGGACGCGGGCTACGCCCCGAACGACTGGCAGGTCGGCCAGACCGGCAAGATCGTCGCGCCGCAGCTGTACGTGGCCTGCGGCATCAGCGGGGCCATCCAGCACCTGGCCGGCATGAAGGACTCGAAGGTGATCGTCGCGATCAACAAGGATCCGGAAGCCCCGATCTTCTCCGTGGCCGACTACGGCCTGGAGGCCGATCTGTTTGCCGCCGTGCCGGAGTTGGTGAAGTCGCTCTGAGTGCGGGTTTCGACGGCTGCCTCATGAGTGGCCACTGATCGTCTTCGGGCGCCCAACCGGCTGCAGTGGCTGGTTGAGGCGCCCGAGTCTTGTCTGGAGAGAAGAAATGACCTATCGCGCCCCCGTCAAGGACATGCTGTTCTGCATGAAGGAACTGGCCGGCATCGACCAGCTCACGCAGATTCCCGGTTTCGAGGAGGCCGGCTACGACACCGCGGCCGCCGTGCTGGAGGAATGCGCCAAGTTCAACGAGGGCGTGGTCGCGCCGCTGAACTGGGAGGGGGACAAGTACCCCTCGTCCTTCCACGACGGCAAGGTCACCACGACGCCCGGCTTCAAGCAGGCCTTCCGGCAGTTCGCCGAAGGCGGCTGGCAGGGCATTCAGCACCCGGTGGACTTCGGCGGCCAGGGCTTGCCCAAGACCATCGGCGCGGCCTGCGGGGAGATCCTTCAAAGCGCCAACCTGAGTTTTGCGCTGTGCCCGCTGCTGACCGACGGCGCCATCGAGGCGCTGCTGACCGCCGGCTCCGACGAGCAGAAGGCCACCTGGATCCCGCCGATGATCGAGGGCCGCTGGACCGGCACGATGAACCTCACCGAGCCGCAGGCCGGCTCGGACCTGGCGGCGGTGCGTACCCGCGCCGAGCCGCAGCCGGACGGCACCTACAAGCTCTTCGGCACCAAGATCTTCATCACCTACGGTGAGCACGACATGGCCGAGAACATCGTCCACCTCGTGCTGGCGCGCGTCCAAGGTGCGCCCGAGGGCGTCAAGGGCATCAGCCTGTTCATCTGCCCGAAATTCCTGCTCAACGCGGATGGCAGCCCGGGTGCGCGCAACGACGTGCACTGCGTGAGCATCGAGCACAAGATGGGCATCAAGGCCAGCCCGACCGCGGTGCTGCAGTACGGTGACCACGGTGGCGCGATCGGCTACCTGGTCGGCCAGGAGAACCGCGGCCTGGAGTACATGTTCATCATGATGAACTCCGCCCGCTTCGGCGTGGGCGTGCAGGGCCTGGCCGCTTCCGAGCGTGCCTACCAGAAGGCGGTGCGGTACGCGCGCGACCGCGTGCAGTCCCGTCCGGTGGACGGCTCGGTCAAGGGCGCCGCGCCGATCATTCACCACCCGGACGTGCGGCGCATGCTGATGACGATGCGCGCCACCGCGGAGGCCTGCCGCGCGCTGGCCATCACCGCCGCGGCCGCCTACGACGCCGCGCACCACCATCCGGATGCCGAGACCCGCGCCCAGAACCAGACCTTCTACGAGTTCATGGTGCCGCTGATCAAGGGCTACAGCACCGAGACCAGCCTGGAAGTGACGAGCCTCGCAGTGCAGGTGCACGGCGGCATGGGCTTCATCGAGGAAACCGGCATCGCCCAGCTCTACCGCGACGCCAAGATCCTGACCATCTACGAGGGCACCACCGCCATCCAGGCCAACGACCTGATCGGCCGCAAGACCTCGCGCGACGGCGGCCAGTCCGCCAAGGCGATCGCCGGCCAGATCGAGCTGACCGAGGCCGACCTGGCCGCTCGCAACGACCCGGCCTCGCAGAGCTTTGCCAAGCGCCTGAAGGCCGCGCGCGAGGCCTTCATCGAGGTGGTGGACTTCGTCGCCGGCCAGACCAAGGCCAGCCCGAACGCCGTCTTCGCCGGCTCGGTGCCCTACCTGATGCTGGCCGGCAACCTGATGGCCGGCTGGCAGATGGGCCGCGCCATGCTGGCCGCCCAGGATGCCATCAACGAGGGCGAGGAGGTCGAGTTCATGCAGGCCAAGGTGGCCACGGCGCGCTTCTACGCCGAGCACATCCTGACGCGCGTCCCGGCGCTGCGCGACAGCATCCTCGATGGCGGCGAGTCCGCCTGCGCGCTACCGCTGGACGCCTTCTGAGTCCTTGGCGGCCGCCCCGGGTTCGCCCCCGAGGGTGCAGACCCGGGCGTGGTGCCGGTTTTGTTCGCAGGGTCGGGGGGCCGGGGCAGCCCGGGCGGTGATGCCAATGCGCGCGTTTGGCCGGCCTCTCCCGATGTATTCCGGGGACGAGGTTGCGGCGAGGGTCGGCAACATGGCCCTCCATGCATCCCAGCCTGATCCTGTGCGCCCTGGCGGCCGCGGCGCTGTTCGCCCATCTGCCCGCTCGGGCTGATGAGCTCTCTGCACCTTCGTCTTCCCCGCCGGATGCGGGGGCGGCGGCGCTGACTTGGTCGGCCTTCGGCACGATCGGCGCAGCCCGAAGCAACCGCAGCTGGCGCTACCAGCGCTTCATCCGCGACGACGCCAGCCTGGAGCGCGACAGCGTATTCGGCGGCCAGGCCGAGCTGCAGCTGAACCCGGCGTGGTCGGCCACGGTGCAGGGCAAGTTGGCGCCCTCGGACCACAGCGATACGAAATGGGAGCTGGTGCCTGCCTGGGCCTTCGTGGCCTGGCGGCCGGACAACGACTGGCTGCTGCGTGCCGGCAAGCTGCGCGTGCCCTTTCTGCTGCGCAGCGAGCAGCTGGATGTCGGCCAGACTTACGATGAGGCGCGCCTGCCTGCCGAGATCTATGCCCTGCCGCCCACCAGCGATTTCAAGGGCGCGGCCATCGCCCACACCTGGAGCGCCGAGTCCGGTGACCTCAGCCTGGACGGCTATTACGGCAGTGCCGATCTGTACAAGCGCTTCTGGATTCGCGCGGCGCTGCCCTCGCCGGTGCCTGGGGCCGACCCGGTGCTGCCCGCCGGTGCGATGTTCAAGAAGGTGAACGTCAGTGTGACTGGGCTGGTGCTGAGTTGGCGCGAGCCGACGCTGGTGGCGCGAGCCGGCCTGCACCGTGCCCGGACGCGGCGGGTCGATGGCGGTGAGATGACCGTGCGGCCGACCTGGTTGGCGCTGGGGCCGGGCCTGGGCTACTGGCAGACCAGTGGTGCCGGTGCCGAGCAGACCTCGCGCATCCGCAATGACCTGCTGACCCTTGGAGCGGACGCGCAGTTCGGCGGCGGCTGGCGCCTGGCCGGCGAATACCTGCGCCTATGGCAGCGCGACACCGAGCTGGGGGTGGACGGCTGGGCCGGCTACGCCACGCTCTACCGCAGCCTGGGCGCCTTCACACCCTACCTGACCTACGCGATCAGCCGCACCAGCGAGCGAAGCGCCCGCTGGCAGCGCGAGCTCGACGGCAGCAGCCTGCCGGGGATGATCCCGGGCGCCGGATTGCTCACCGCGTCGATGCGTGCCAACGCCGACACGGTGCCGGTGTACCGCCAGCAGTCGGTGGCGCTGGGCTCGTCCTATGCGCTGACGACGACGCAGAAGATCAAGGCCGAATGGCTGCACACGCGGGCCACCGAGTCGCTGCTGATCGACGTGCCGGTCGGGGAGCCGCTGGCTCGCGGGCGCAGCGTCGACGTGCTGTCGCTGTCGTACAGCTTCGTGTTCTGAGGAGATGATCATGCGACGCACGATGATTCTCCAAGGACTGCGCGGCCTGTCGGCGCTGCTGATGGGGGCCGCGCTGCTGGGCGCGGGCCTGCCTGCCTGGGCCGACGATGGTCTGGTGCTGATCGGCAACGCGCCGCTCAAGGGCGTGAACGCCGAGGCGATTCGGCGCATTTATGCGGGCCGGGTGGTCGAGATCGACGGCACCGCGCTGCGGCCGGTGAACCTGGCTTCCGGCTTGGGCCTGCGCCAGCGCTTTTTCGACACGGTGCTGCAGCAAAGCGAGGCGGACTATGTGGCCTACTGGACCGTGCGGCGCTACATCGGCAAAGGTGCGCCGCCCGCCGAACTGCGCTCCAGCGCGGAGGTGATCGACTACGTCGGCCGCACCCCCGGTGCGCTGGGCTACATTGACGCGACGGACCTTCGCCCTGGCTTGCATGTACTCTGGCGCCGCTGAGGGATTGTCACCATGAGCCTGCTGATCCTGCTGGCCTGCTTCCAGACACTGCTCTACGCCGGCATGTGGGCGCTGGCCTGGCTGGTGATCGGCGACGAGCGGCGTGCCGTGGGCCATTGGCTGATCTACTCGCTGGCGCTGGGCCTCGGTTTGGGACTGATGTCCCAGCGCCCGGACATGAACCCCTGGTGGACCGACATCGTCGCGAACCTGGCGTTGCTGCTGGCCTTCGTCTGCGCCCAGCGCGGCATGCTGACCTTCCTGCGTTTGCCGGAGCACAGCAGGGAAATGGCGGTGTTGTGCTCGGCCACGCTGGCGGGGATGCTGATGCTCGGCCCGATCCCCCAGCCCAGCGGCTGGATCCACCCCGGCTACCTGGTGGCGGCGACGATCGGCTGGCTGGTGCTCAGCACCACCTGGCGGACCCACCGGGCCCTGCGCGAGCACTTCGGTGGCACGGTGCCCTGGGTGGTGGGTGGCACCAATGGGCTCATCGGCGTGATCAACTGGATCCGCGTCGCCATGGCGTTGCTCGTTCCGCAGGCGATCGTGCCGCTGCACATTCCGAGCACACTCAACGTGGCCATGGTCTACATGACGATGGGTACCGCGGCGATTTTCAACTTCATGTTCCTGTTCCTGATCGTGCTGCGCCTGTTGCGCCGCCTGACGGTTCTGGTGCAGCGCGACGCGCTGACGGGGCTGTTCAACCGCCGGGCCATGGAGCAGATGCTCGACCGCGCCTGGAGCCGCTGGCGCCGCATGGCCGAGCCCTTCACCGTGGTGACCGTCGACCTCGATCACTTCAAGTCGATCAACGACACCTGGGGCCACCACGCCGGCGACGAGGTGCTCAAGGCCGCCGCGGGCAAGCTGGTGGCCAGCCTGCGCGCGGTCGACGTGGTTGGGCGGGTCGGCGGGGAGGAGTTCCTCGCCGTGCTGGAAGCCTGCCCGAGCGGTACCTCGTTGGCGACGGCCGAGCGACTGCGCCAGGCCATCGGTGCCGAGGCGGTGCCAGTCGACGACGGCCTCACCGTCGCGGTCACCGCCAGCGTCGGCGTGGCGACGGTCCTGCCGACGGACAGCGACATCGGCCAGATGCTGCGTCGCTCCGACGCGGCGCTTTACCGCGCCAAGCGCGAGGGCCGCAACCGCGTCTGCGTGGCCTCGGACGACGAGGCCGACGCAGTCCCGGTGGGTGCTTGAGACGTGCGGAGGCGCTGGCGTCAGCCCTGGGCGTAAGCTCCCCTGTCAAGCAGACAGTTGATTTCCAGAGTCTGCGGTGGTTGTGGTGATCAATCGGTGCATGAACTGCTTCGGCGGCACGCCACCCAATGAGTCATGCGGTCGGCACTCGTTGTACTGGGTCAGCCAGTCGTCGGCGATGGCCTGTACCTGTTCGATGGAATTGAACAGGTAGGCATCGAGCACTTCCGTTCGGAACGTCCGGTTGAAGCGCTCGATGTAGGCGTTCTGGTTGGGCTCGCCGGGCTCGATGTAGTTCAGGGCGATGCCCCTGCACCGAGCCTACTCGACGAAGTCGTGGCTCGTCATCTCCGGGCCGTTGTCCATACGAATCGACAGCGGCGAGCCCGTAACGAGCTTCTGAGGGTCATGCATGGCGCGCAATCGAGCGAAATGGGTCTTCCACTCAAGCGCAGCAGCAAGCGCCAGCCGGGACGCCTGATCGAAATCGGTGGTTCGGAGCGATCGCCGCAGATTGGGCTTCGGAAGGACCGGCAAGAGGTCGCCGGGGACGCGGATTCGGGCGTAGTAGATGCCGCTCGGCAGGCGGTAGCAGTAGGCCATGTGTCACACACTTGTGTCACAGGCCTGTGCCCGGGGAGGGCATCGCCGCCAAAAAGTCGTCCTAGATCAACGACTGACGGAAATTCGTGGAGCGGGCGAAGGGAATCGAACCCTCGTATGAAGCTTGGGAAGCTGCCGTTCTACCATTGAACTACGCCCGCAGCGGGTCAGATTATAGGGGAGTCGAAGGGCAACGCCGTGCCCAGATGGTCATGCCGTCGTGTGGCTGTGATCTGTCGTGGACGCAGGGGTCGCGGCGGTCTCGCACCAGCGCTCGATCTGATCGGCCGGGGCGGGGCGGTGGAAGTGGTAACCCTGGAAGAAGTCGCAGCCGAGCTGGCGCAGCATGTCGAGCTGCTGGGCGGTTTCGACGCCTTCGGCGAGCACCTCGAGGTCGAAGACCCGCGCCATCGCGATGATGGTGGCGGTGATCTGGCGATCGTTCGGGTCGTCGACCAGGCCGCGCACGAAGCTCTGGTCGATCTTGAGCTTGTCGATCGGGAAGCGCTTGAGATAGGCCAGCGATGAGTAACCCGTGCCGAAGTCGTCGATCGCCAGGCGCACGCCAAGTTCCTTGAGTGCGCGCAGGATGGCGATGGACTGCTCGGCATGGTCCATGAACATGCTTTCGGTCAGCTCGAGCTCCAGGCGGTCGGCGGGCAGGCCGGTGTCGGCGAGCACGCGGCGCACGGTGTCGACCAGGTCGCCGGCATGGAACTGCCGCACCGAGAGGTTGACCGCCATCACGCGCGGGGGCAGGCCGGCGTCCATCCAGGCGCGCGATTGCGCACAGGCGGTGCGCAGCACCCATTCGCCCAGCGAGACGATGAGGCCGGCTTCCTCGGCGATGGGAATGAAGCGCCCGGGGGACACCATGGCCTGACCGGGCGGCTGCCAGCGCACCAGCGCCTCGACGCCATTGACGGCGCCGTGCGAGTCGATCAGCGGCTGGTAGTGCAGCAGGAATTCGCCGTTGACCAGCGCGTGGCGCAGCCGGGTCTCGAGGTCCAGGCGCTCGCTGGCCGCTGCGCTGAGCGCTTCGGTGTGAAAGCGCAGGGTGTTGCGCCCGCTCTGCTTGGCGAGGTACATCGCCATGTCGGCGTGCTGGATCAGCTCGGTGACGTTGTGTGCATCCAGCGGGTACAGGCTGATGCCGATGCTCGCACCGATGAACAGCTCGTGCCCACTGGTCAGCCGGAACGGTTCGGCCAGGGTATCGATCAGGGCCTGCGCCACCGTGGCCGCCTGGCCGGGCGTCTGAACCGATTCGAGCACCAGCAGGAACTCGTCGCCACCCAGGCGGGCGAAGGTGTCCTCCTCGCGGATCCGGCCACTCAGGCGCTGCGCCAGCTGGGTCAGCAGCTCGTCGCCCACCGGGTGACCAAGGCTGTCGTTGACATTCTTGAAGCGGTCGAGGTCGACGTACAGCACCGCAACCTGATCGCCGTGCCGCTCGGCCCGCTCGATGGCGTGTTGCAGGCGCGAATGGGCCAGCAGGCGATTCGGCAGGCCCGTCAGCGGATCGTGGTGCGCCAGGTGCTGCAGCTGCTCTTCGGACTGGCGCAGCTGGGTGATGTCGGTGAACACCCCGACGTAGGCCCGCGGCTTGCCGCTCTCATCCGGCACCGCACTGATCGACAGCCACTCGGGAAAGAGCTCGCCGCACTTGCGACGGTTCCACACCTCGCCCTGCCAATGGCCGGTGGCCTTGAGGCTGCCCCACATCGCCTGGTAGAAGGCCTCGTCGTGCCGGCCGGACTTGAGGATGCCGGGGTTCTCGCCGATCACCTCCTCCGCACTGAAGCCGGTGATGTCGGAGTAGGCGCGGTTGATCGCCACGATGCGCGGCGTCAGGTCGGTGATCACGACGCCGTCGCGGGTGGCCTCGAAGAACGCGGCGGCTTGCTGCAGCGCCTCAGCGGCACGCACCTTCTGTACGGCCAGCGAGGTGATGCGAGCGAATTCCTCCACCAGTTCAAGTTCCGCCCTCGTCGGCTCACCCGGTTCATTCCGGTAAATGCCGAAGGTACCGAGTACCTTGCCGGCGTTGTCGAAGAATGGCACGGACCAGCAGGCTCGCAGACCGGCGAGCCGTGCGGCGTCGAGATAGGCCGACCAGAAAGGGTGGGTGTCGATGTCGCCAACGATCACCGGTTGGCCCCGCCAAGCTGCGGTACCGCAGCTGCCCTTTCCCTCTCCCGGTACCAGCCCCTCCACCACGGCGTTGTAGAAGTCGGGCAGGCTGGGGGCCGCACCATTCACCAGACAGCCCTGGCGCTCGTCCAGCAGCAGGATCGAGACCCGCTGGGTGGGGTCCAGCGACTCCAGGCGGCGGGCGATGTCATCGAGAATGACGCTCAGCGAGCGACCGGCCACCAGCTGATCCAGCACCGCATTGCGTGCCTGCCGCACGGTCTGATCGCGGTGATGGTCACTCACGTCGATCCAGGCGCCGACCGCTTCGACCGGCTGGCCCGCGGCGTCGCGCGACAGGCGCAGCTCATCGCGAATCCAGAGCGTGCGGCCGTGCCGATCGATGGCCCGGTACTCGTGCGTCAGGTGCCCCTGTTCCAGCAGCGGCGCCATCCCGGCGATGGCGCTCTGCCGGTCGTCGGGATGCACCCGTTCCACCCACCACCCCGGCTGGCTGGCCTGCTCGGGCGTGAAGCCGAGCAGTCGCTCGATGTTCTCGCTGACCCACTCGGTGACCGGCTGGCCCTGCTCGAACCGCAGGCTGTACAGGATGGTCGGGCTGGCGCTGAGCAGATGCGACAGGCGCCGGCTGGTGCGATCCAGCGTGGCCCGCTCGCGCGCGAGTTCGACGCGCTGCTGCGCCTTTTCCAGCGTGGCCGCCACCTCGAACAGCCAGCCATCGTGCTTGGTGAGGTAGTCGTCGACGCCCAGGCGCAGGGCATTGGCGGCCACCTCTTCACCGCCGTGCCCAGTGACCAGGACGATCGGCAGATCCAGGCCACGGTCCTCGCGCAACACCTTGGTGAGTTCGAGGCCGTCCATGCCCGGCAGCCGGTAGTCCACCAGCACGAGGTCGAAGTCCGAGGGCTGCCCGCTGCGCAGCGGCAGCCGCTCCAAGGCCGCCTGCCCGTCGGGCACGGTCACCACGCGGATGTGCGGCGCGTGATGGGCCAGGTGGCGACGCATCAGGTCGACGTCGAAGGCGTTGTGATCGACCTGCAGCACCCGCAGCAGGCGACTGCCGCGCTCGACCCGGTGGCGGTGACGCGCCAATGCGCCCTGCAGGGTGCGGGGCAGGCGGTCCAGGTAGTCGTCGCGCTTGACGAGGTAGTCGTCTGCCCCGGACTTGAGGGCCGCCACGGCCGCCTCCTGGTCGCCCGAACCGGTGAGAATCACCACGGCCAACGGCAGGCGCCGGGCCCGAACCTGGTCGAGCACCTCCAGGCCACTGCCGTCCGGCAGCGACAGGTCGGTCAGCAGCAGCTCATGGGTGCCGACCTCCGACAGCCGTGCCAGGCCATCCGCCATCGTGGGAACGATGTCCAGGGCGATCGTCGGCGCGCTGCGCGCGAGCGTGCGCCGAACCAGATCGGCATCGACGGCGTTGTCTTCGATGTAGAGCACTCGCATGGGGCAGGCGCGTCACCGCGGGCGTTCGTTCAGGACACACCAGTACAGGTTGATCTGGCGCGCGACCTCCATGAAGGCCTCGAAGGCCACCGGCTTGACGATGTAGGAGTTGGCACCCAGCCGGTAGGCGGCATCGATGTCGCGGTCCTCCTTCGAGGTGGTCAGCACCACCACCGGGACGCGTTGGGTCAGCGGGTTCGCCTTCAGGGCGCGCAGCACCGCCAGGCCGTCCACGCGCGGAAGGTTCAGGTCTAGCAGGATGACCGCCGGCAGCGGCTCGCCGGCTTCCCAGCGCGGCAGCCAGGCCAGCGCTTCCTCGCCGTCGCGGGCGACCACCACCGGATTGATCAGGCGTTGGCGGCCGAAGGCCCGCAGCGTCAGGTCGACGTCCACCGGACTGTCTTCGATGAGCAGGATGGACGGATGCTCATTGCTCATGGCTTACCCGAAACGATGACGGTTGACACCTGCAGGATAGGGCACGAATGTGACGGGAAACAGCCGCGACATCAAGAAATCGACGCCGCCGGCAGGTCGAGGAAGAACGTGGCGCCCTGACCCGGGCTGCTCTGCGCCCAGACCCGCCCGCCCATGCGGTCCATGGCCTTGCGCACCAGCGCCAGGCCGACGCCGGTGCCGGGGTAGTCCTCGACGCGCTGCAGGCGCTGAAAGATCTCGAAGATGCGGTCGTGGTACCTCATGTCGAAGCCGACGCCGTTGTCCTCCATCGACAGCTCCACGCGGCCGTCTGTTACACGGCCGCGGATGTTGACGGCGGGACGGGGCGTGTGGCGGGTGAATTTGAGGGCGTTTTCGAGCAGATTTCGCAGCACCATCTGCAGCCCCTCGCTGTCGGCGCGCACCGGCAGGCTGGGCAGCTCGACGTTCAGGTGCAGGCCGCGTTCGCTGATCTCGGCGGCGCGCTCCTCGATCACCCGCGCCACCACGGCCGCCAGATCGAGGGACTCGGGGCTCAGCGGGCGGCGTTCCATGCGCGAGTAGGCCAGCAGGTCGTCGATCAGCTCGCCCATGCGCGCCACGCCGTTGCGGATGTTGCGGATGAACAGGCGGCCTTCGTCGCCGAGTTGCTCGGCGTAGTCGTCCAGCAGGAAGCGGCTGTAGCCCTCCACGCCGCGCAGCGGTGCCTTCAGGTCGTGCGACACCGAATAGACGAAGCTCTCGAGCGACTGGTTCAGCGTCGCCAGCGCCGCGGTGCGTTCGGCCACCCGGGCCTCCAGCGTGGCATTCAGCGCGTGCAACTCGTCCTCGGCCAGCTTGCGAGCGGTGATGTCCTCCGTGAAGATCACGATGCCGCCGACCTGGGCGTCGCTGTCCATCCAGCGGTGCATCTCCCAGCGCAGCCACTGCACGCCGCCATCGGCTCGCTCGAAGCGGTATTCCTCGCCGCCCAGAACTTCGCCGGCCAGACCGCGCCGATGCACCGCGCGCAGGTCCTCGCCGATCTCCGGGAAGACCTCGTAGTGTTTGACGCCACGCAGCTCGCGCTCGCCCAGGCCGTAATCCGTCCGCCACCGGCGGCTGGCCGCGATGTAGCGCATGTCGCGGTCGAACATCGCCAGCGCGGCGGGCGCGTGCGCGATGAACAGGGCCAGGCGCGCCTCGCTCTCGCGCAACGCCCGCAGGGCCGATTCGGCCTTGTAGCGCGCCACGTTCGCGTCCTGCATCTGATTCAAAGCGGCGATGCGGGCGCGGTTTTGCTGCTCCAGGGCCTGGGCCTGCGCCTCGGCCAGGGCTTGCTCGGCGCGCCGACGTTCGGTCAGGTCGAGTGCGAAGACGACCCGCCGAATCGGCTGGCCGCTGGCGTCGCGCAGGGAGGTGATGTCCAGCAGCACCGGGAACACCCGCCCGTCGCGGCTGCGGTGCTGGGTTTCGAACACGCCGTGGCCGGTCGCATCGACGCTGCCAATCAATGAGCGCAGCGTGCCCAGCTCGGCGGCCGGAAAGACGTCGGCAATCGGTCGGCCCGCCAATTCCTCGCGGTCGTAGCCCCGTGCCTGGGCGAAGGCCGCGTTCACCGCGATGAAGCGGTTGCTGCGTGCATCGGCGATGGCCAGGCCGACCTGGGCCTGGGAGAAGGCCTCCGCCCACAGCCTCAACCCGGTCTCCGCCTCGCGCAGGTCGGTCAGGTCGACGAAGGAGTTCAGCACCCCCTGTTCCATCCGCCGCTTGGACACCTGCACCGTCAGCTCACGCCCATCGGCGGTGCGAACCTGCACCTCGAGCGGGGTGAACTCGCGCCGCTCGCCCGCGCCTTCGAGCATCTGCAGCTCCCAGCGTTGGCGGATCTGGCGGCGATAGTCCTCGTCCGGGTAGGCCAGGCGCCACCAGTCGTCCAACGTGCGCAGCGCCTGCCCGTCGTAGCCCAGCAGCTGGGTGAAGCGCCGGTTCATTGCCAGAAAGCGGCCGTCCCCGGCCACCAGGCCCATCGCCACCGGCGCGTCGTCGAAGAGCTGCTGCACCCGCGCCTCGCTGGCTTGCAGCGCCGCGTGGCTGGCGGCGAGCTCGCGCAGGCGGCGCCTCTCCCGATCCCGGGAGCGCCGCAGCGACTCGCTGATCAGGCTGACGACCAGGCCACTGCCCACCATCAGTGCCCACTGGAAAAGATCGTGGGGATGGCGGATGGCCGCCTCGCCCACCGGCTCCAGCACGTAGATGCCGGTGAGCGCGGCGGCCAGCCCGGTGGCCAGGAGGCCCGGCCCCAGCCCGCCGAGCAGCGCGGCCAGGCTGATCGGCAGCGTGAACAGCACCAGCATGGCGCGGTCGCCCGGCTTGCCGGCGATCAGCTGGCGGATCAGCAGCATCGCGGCGACCAGCGTGATCGCCAGCACATAAGGAGCCCACGCGGGCCAGCGCTCGGGCAAGCCACGGGTGATGGCATCCTCAGCGGCGGCACTCGGCACCGCGGTGCCGCCAGCGCGCTCGGGCACGCCGCCGAGCGCCACATAGAACGCCAGCGCGCTGACCAGCACGAAGAAGAAGCCCTTGGCGTTGGACAGCCACACCATCGCGTCGACGCCGACCACGGCGGTGAGCAACTGGTCGGACAGCAGGATCCAGGCCAGCGCCAGGCCAGCGTAGCCGAGTGTGACATTGCGGATGTAGCGGGTCCGGCGCCCGTCGGCCGTCCAGCCCGAGCTCGAACCCGGTTCACCACCGTTGCCCCCGCCCACCGAGCCTGGCGCGCGTGCGCCGGGTGCTGGCGTTTGGGCCGGGTCGACGGGTTCCAGGCGCGACGGGGACGACTCGTCGCCGCTGAGCGGGCGCGGGACCTCACCCACCGCCGGCCCCTGCACCGCCCGAGCCCGGCGCCACGCCCGGTGGCGCCGTGAATCCGACGTCGTAGGGGGCGGCCTCGCCCAGGCGCAGCGCCAGCTCGTTGACCTCCTGCTTGAGCTCGACCATGCGCAGCTCGCGGCCGATCGAGGCGCGGTTGAAGCGTTCCAGCTCGTCGTTGCGGCGGCGCAGCTCGTCGCTGTGGCGCTGCAGCTGGATTTCGGCGCGTTTGCGGTCCGTGATGTCCTGGGCGATGCCGGTCATGCGCTGGGCCCGACCGCCCTGCTGCTTCAAGGGCATGCCGGCAATCCAGATCCAGCGCACCTGGCCGTCGACGCGCCGCACGCGGCATTCGATGTTCCAGACCGTGCCGTTCGCCGCCGCGCTGCGGTGGCTGTCGCGCACCTGCTCCAGGTCGTCGGGCAGGACGTGCGCCAGAAAATCGTCGAAGCTCCAGCTCGGCGCGCGTTGCGGGTAGCCGAAGACCTCGTCGTGCAGCGACGAGCGCAGCGCGGCGCCGGTCTCCAGATCCAGCTCCCAGGACCCGATGCGGGCCGCGTCGAGCACGAAGCGGATGCGGTCCTCGCTCTCGCGCAGCGCCGACCGGACGCTGCGCAGCTCGGTGACGTCGTTGCCCACGGCCAGGATGCTGCCGACCCGGCCGTCGGCATCGCGCACCGCGCTGTTGGTCCAGGTCATCCACAGCCGCCGGCCATCGCGGCAGACGTTCTCGTTGGCCGTGCTGCGAAAGCGTTCCGGGTGCGCCGCGATGTCCGCCACCAGGCTGCTCAGGTCCTGGCCGGTGGATTCCCGCTCGGGCACCAGCATGCCCACCGGTCGGCCGATCAGTTCATCGGCCGTCCAGCCGAACAGCCGCAGCGCATAGGCGTTGGCGTAGGTGATCTTCCCATCCACGGACCAGTGGAGGATCGCGCTGTTGGCCTGTTCGACCAGATCCCGGAAGCGCTGCTCGCTCTGGCACAGCGCCTCCTCGGTGGCCTTGCGCGCGGCGATGCCAGCATTGAGCTCGGCCAAGCTGGCCGCTGCGGCATCGAAGGTCTGGTCGTAGCGCAGACCCAACCGATGCTGCGCACGCCGCAATTGCTCGAAGAACCAGGAAAACAGCCCGCCCATCACCAGGAACGCGGCGACCGAGAACACCGCCGAGTGCGTTTCCAGCCGGAACGAGTGCGTCGGCGGCATGAAGAAATAACACGCCAGCCCCGCACCGAAGACGGTTCCCATCAGCCCGCCGCGCCAGCCCGCCAGCCAGGCGCTGCCGAAGGCCGCCGGGAAGAACAGGAACCAGACGTAGGGACGGATCAGATCGTCCCAGAGCCAGCCCTGAACCGCCGCGGCGATGAAGGGCAGGGCACCCGCCAGGGCCAGCCGTCGGCTTTCGGTGAGCGTGACCGCGGTCTGCATCCGTTGAAGGGGTCGGATCGTCGGCAAACATTGTGCCGGCTCGGGGATACCCCGACGGACCGCCGATGCATTCCGTCACAACTGACCCCAGGCCCGCGACGGTGCGCGGCGCAGGCCTCAGCGCAGGCGTGCGCCGGCGGCGAGCATCGCCGAGAGGCCCGAGAGTGTGACGAGCTGGACCTTGCTGGCGCGCAGCGGGCAGGGGTAGCTGCCGATGGGTGTGCCGCAGCGCCCCTGGCCGGTGCAGGCGCCCGGTGCATGGCCCTGTTCCACCGGAACCTGCCCGGGCGTGTAGCGCGCCGAGAGTTTCCAGGTCACCTCGACACTGCGCCGCAGCAGGCTGCAGTCCTCGGTCGTACGGGCTCGCGGCTTGGGCATCAGCATGATCGTGCGGGCGTCGGGTGAGTCGGTGGGTGGGTCGCATCGAGTATCCCGGCGCCGGCCGCAGCGGCGCCAGCCTCGACCCCCGACTCGGGTGGCGGTCCGACTGCCAGACAGATCACGCTCAGGGGCTTGACCTGCATGCTGCGTGCCACACGTAACCTGATGTGTCGCGTTGGCCCGTGCCGGCCGTGACATCCGGCCGCCGCGGGCTCTGGCCATAATCGGTCGGCCGATCTTCAGAACCCAACCGCCCGAGGTCACCGATGTCGACGCCCCCCGCCTCGCAGTTTGCGCAGTCACCGCTGTTCACGAACTTCTTGGAACCCACCCCGGCCACCTGCCTGATCGACGGGCACTGGCAGGCGGCCGCCTCGGGCCGTGCGCTGGCGATGCGCTCGCCGGTGGACGGCGGCACGCTGGGGCGCATCAGCCGCGGCGAGGCGGCGGACATCGATGCCGCGGT
>DAOLLE010000021.1:0-15238 GCA_035331205.1 Burkholderiaceae bacterium | reverse complement strand
TGGGTCGCCCGGATGATCATGATGACCAAGCACTTCACCGGGCAGGTGCCGTTCAAGCATGTGTACATCCACGGCCTGGTGCTGGATGCGCACGGCAAGAAGATGTCGAAGTCGGAAGGCAACGTGCTCGACCCGGTGGACCTGATCGACGGCATCGCGCTGCCCGAGTTGCTGGTCAAGCGCACCACCGGCCTGCGCAAGCCGGAGACGGCGCCCAAGGTGCGCAAGGCCACCGAGAAGGAGTTCCCGGAGGGCATCCCGGCCTACGGGGCGGACGCGCTGCGCTTCACCTTCGCGGCGATGGCCACGCTGGGCCGCTCGGTGAACTTCGACAGCAAGCGCTGCGAGGGCTACCGCAACTTCTGCAACAAGCTCTGGAACGCCACCCGCTTCGTGCTGATGAACACGGAGGGTCAGGATTGCGGCCTGAACGATCACCCGGCCGGCACCTGCACGCCCGGCGGCTACCTGGACTTCAGCTCCGCCGACCGCTGGATCACCAGCGAGCTGCAACGGGTCGAGGCGGCGGTGGCGCAGGGCTTTGCCGAGTACCGGCTGGACAACGTCGCCAACGCGATCTACCAGTTCGTCTGGGATGAGTACTGCGACTGGTACCTGGAGATCGCCAAGGTGCAGCTGCAGGTCGCCAAGGACTGCGGCAACGAGGCCGCCGCCCGCGCCACCCGCCGCACGCTGATCCGCACGCTGGAGACGGTGCTGCGCCTGCTGCACCCGGTGACGCCCTTCATCACCGCCGAGCTCTGGGCCGCGGTGGCGCCGGTGGCCGGGCGCAAGACGGTGGACAACGTGGCCAGCGCCGCCTACCCGGTGGCCCAGCCCGAGCGCATCGACCCCGTGGCCGACGCCTGGGTGGCCAAGCTCAAGTCGCTGGTGGGGGCCTGCCGCGCGCTGCGCGGCGAAATGGGCCTGTCGCCGGCCGAGCGCGTGCCGCTGCTGACGATCGGCGACGCCGGCTTCATCGCCGAGGCGGCGCCGGTGCTGAAGGCGCTGTCCAAGCTCTCCGAGGTGCAGGTGATCGCCGACGATGCTGCGTTTGCCGAGGCCACCCGCCTGGCGCCGGTGGTGGTGCAGGGCGAGGCCCGGCTGGCGCTGAAGGTGGAGATCGACGTCGCGGCCGAGCGCGAGCGCCTGGGCAAGGAGATCGCCCGCCTGAGCGGCGAGATCGCCAAGGCCGAGGCCAAGCTGGGCAACGAGAGCTTCGTCGCCCGTGCCCCGGCGGCGGTGGTGGCGCAGGAGCGCCAGCGCCTGGCCGATTTCAGTGCGACGCTGGCGAAGCTCCAAGACCAGCTGAGCCGCCTGGTCTGACCGGCGGCGGCGCCTTGGGCGCCGGGGCTGCAGGGGCCGAGGCCCCCGGCATCATCGGCGTGCGCCGCCGGCTGCCCGGCCGGGCGGTGGCGGGCGTGGTGCGCAGCACCTCGTCGATGCGCCGGGCCACGCCCCAGGCGCTGCGCACGCGGGCCTCGCGGGTGTAGGACGCCAGCCGCGGCGTCACCAGCAGGCCGCGCACGCCGTGCAGCGGCTGGCCGGGTTCGAGCGGGCCGGGGCCGACGTTGTCCAGCCAGGCCGCGGCCATGCGCCCGCTTTGCAGCGTCTCGGCCAGCAGGTCCTCGTCGAACAGCGCCAGCGGCGACACGCTCACCAGCACCTGGCCGCGCTGCGCGAAGGGCAGGGCGCGCTCGCCCAGCAGGCCGCGGTAGCGGCTGTAGTAGTTCAGCTGCACGCACACCGCGTGCGAACTCTCGAAGAGCTCGCGCAGGCCCACCGGCTGCACGCCCCAGCGGCTCCACTGCGCGTCCGAGGCGTGCAGCGCGGGGTCGTAGCCGATCACCCGCGAGCCCAGCGCCTGCAGCAGCCGGGCGATCTTGCGCGCGGTGGCGTTCATGCCGATCAGCCCGACGGTGCAGGTGCCCAGCTCGCGCCCGGCGATGCGGCCCATCTCCTCCGGGCTGGGGCGCAGCAGCGCGAGCAGGGCGCCGAGCATGAACTCGGCCTCGGCCGGCGCGGCCGCCTCGACGCAGCGCACCACCTCGATGCCGCTGCGCGTGCAGGCGGGGATGTCGATGTTCTCCGGCCCGCCGACGATGCGCCCCAGCGCGCGCAGCCGTGGCGCCTGCGCCAGCATGCGCGCATCGACGGCGACCTGGGGCGGGATCAGCACCGCGCGGGCCTGCTTCCAGGCATCCAGGAAGACCTGCCGATCGTGCGGCAGCTTGGGCGCGTAGAACAACTCGTGGCGCGCGTCGAGCCACTCCAGGACCTCGGCTTCCAGGGGTTCGGCGATGAGGAGGTCCATGGCAGGAGCAGGCGGCGGTGTGCAGTTTGTGCGGTCGGTCGATGGTATCGAGGGGGATCTGTCTCAAGTCCCCCGCAGTCAGGGGCCGGCACCACCAGGGTGCGTGCCAGAATCGGTGCAAACCCTCCCAACCACCGAGCGTCCACAGTGCCCATGCAAGTCACCAAGGCCATCTTCCCCGTCGCGGGTCTCGGCACCCGCTTCCTTCCCGCCACCAAGGCGCAGCCCAAGGAGATGCTGCCGGTGGTGGACAAGCCCCTGATCCAGTACGCGGTCGAGGAGGCCTACGCCGCCGGGGTGCGCGAGATGATCTTCGTGACCGGCCGCCACAAGCGCCCGATCGAGGACCACTTCGACATGACCTACGAGCTCGAGGTGGCGCTGGAGCAGTCCAACAAGCAGGAGCTGCTCGAGGTGGTGCGCAGCGTCAAGCCCAAGGACATGGAGTGCATCTACGTGCGCCAGGCGCAGGCCCTGGGCCTGGGGCATGCGGTGCTCTGCGGCCGGCGCCTGGTGGGCAACGAGCCCTTCGCGGTGCTGCTGGCAGACGACCTGATGATCGGTGAGAAGCCCATCCTGGCGCAGATGGTCGAGCAGTTCCAGGAGTGGCGTGCCTCGATCCTGGCGGTGCAGGAAGTGCCGGCCGAGCACACCAAGCGCTACGGCATCGTCGCGGGCAACCTGGTCAACGACCAGCTGATGGACGTCACCAAGATCGTCGAGAAGCCGGCGCCCGAAGTGGCCCCCTCGCGCTGGGGCGTGGCCGGCCGCTACATCCTGACTCCGGGCGTCTTCCACGAGATCGAGACCCAGCCGCGTGGCGTCGGTGGCGAGATCCAGCTCACCGATGGCATCGCTGCGCTGCTGCGCCGCGAGAAGGTCTTCGCCTACCGCTACGAGGGCAAGCGCTACGACTGCGGCAGCAAGGAGGGCTTCCTCGAGGCCAACGTCGAGCTCGCCCTGGCGCACAAGGAACTCGGCCCGGGCTTCCGCGCCTTCCTGAAGAACCTGGAGCTCTGAGCCACTTCGGGCCTGCGCCCGCCTGGGCCGGGGCCTGTGACCGCCGCCGCGGCATGCGGCGTTGTCGCCGAACCGTCATCGCGACGACACCGGGGTGTCACTGCCTGCGCCGACGATGACTCCACCTGAAGATGGAGTCTGCGATGCGGGATCTGCCCCAACCCACCCTGCCGTTCTCGCTGATCGGCACCCCGGCGCGGCCGTTGCGGCTGCCCCGTCCCGGCCTGTTGGGCCGCAAGCCGGCTGCGCCGACAAACGAGCGCCCGCAGCCAGGTCATGCGGAGCGGGTCAACGGCCCGGCGGCGATCGTTGCCCCCGCAGCGCTGGAAGCTGCAACGGCGCCCAAGCTCCAGGCCGTCTGGGCGCGCAATGCCAGTGAGGTCGAAGAGGCCCAGCGCCTGCGCTGGAGGGTCTTCGTCGAGGAGATGGGTGCGCGCCTGAACAATGTGCCCGGCACCCCGCCCGGCCTGGACCGCGACCTCTTCGATGCCCACTGCGAGCACCTGCTGGTGCGCAGCGCCGAGGGCGAGGTCATCGGCACCTACCGCGTGCTGACCCCCGATGCCGCCCGTCGCGTGGGGGGCTGGTACAGCGACACCGAGTTCGACCTGACCCGCCTGCGCCCGCTGAAGGCGCGCATGGCCGAGCTGGGTCGTTCCTGCATCCACCCCGACCACCGCCAGGGCGGCGTGATCATGGCGCTGTGGGGTGCGCTGGCCGACTTCATGGTCCGCAACGACCTCGACACCATGATCGGCTGCGCCAGCATCGGCATGCGCGACGGCGGTCACGCGGCGGCCAGCGTCTGGGAGCAACTGCGCCGCACGCACCTCGCGCCGATCGAGCAGCAGGTGCAGCCGCGCCTGCCGCTGCCGGTGGCCGAGCTCTACGACGGCACGCCCGCGGAGATCCCGCCGCTGATCAAGGGCTACCTGCGCTGCGGCGCCAAGGTGCTGGGTGCGCCGGCCTGGGACCCGGACTTCAACACCGCCGACCTGCCGGTCATGATGCGACTGCGTGACCTGCCGGCGCGCTATCGCCGGCACTTCCTGCAGGGCGACGCCGCCTGAACGGCGCGGCCGTCGCGGTCTCGACCCCTCCCACCTGCATCGGGCCCTTCGGGGCCCGTTGTCGTCTGGGGGGGAATGTGGGAGGCCTGGCCGGGCGTGCAGTGATTTTCATCACGCTGACACAGCGAGGCGGAAACATGCCGCACCGCACAACGGCGCGCTCGCAGCCGCCCCTTTCCCTGACCATTGGAGAGAACCGCATGAAACTTCGCCTGATCGCTGCCGTCGCCGCGTCGGCCGCTCTGGCCGGATGCTGGACGGTCGGCAGTTCCGAGCCGGCCGCCACCGCAGCGGCGCCGAAGAACATCCTCTTCTTCCTCGGCGACGGCATGGGCATGACCACCCAGACCGCCGCGCGCATCTACCAGGTGGGCGAGGACGGCGAGCTGACGATGGACACGCTGCCCGAAACGGCCTTCGTCAAGACCTACTCCAACAACGCCCAGGTCACCGACAGCGCGCCCTCGATGGCGGCCTACATGACCGGCGTGAAGATGAACAACGAGGTCATCTCGATGACGCCGGAGACCTCGGCCTTCGACGCCACCGGCAAGGATTACCTGAGTGGCTCCAACAGCTCCTGCGCCACCGACGGCAGCAACGGCAAGTCGGTGACCACGCTGCTCGAACTGGCCAAGGCCGCTGGCCTGGGCACCGGTGCGGTCACCACCACCCGCGTCACGCACGCCACCCCGGCAACCACCTACGCGCACGTCTGCCACCGCGACGGCGAGAACGCCATCGCGGCCCAGGTGGTGCCGGGCGGCGCGGGCACGGGCGTCAACGCCTACAACAGCGCTCTCGGCGATGGCCTGGACGTGCTGATGGGCGGCGGGCGCCAGTTCTTCCTGCCCACCGCCGCAGGGGGCAAGCGCAGCGACGGCCGGGACCTGACCGCCGAGTTCAAGGCCCGCGGCTACACCTACGTCAAGAACAAGACGGAGTTCGATGCGGCCGCTGCGGCCTCGACCAGCAAGCTGGTCGGCCTGTTCACCAGCAGCCACATGAGCTATGACATCGACCGCGATCCGACCGTCGAGCCCAGCCTGGCGGAGATGACGACCAAGGCGATCGACATCCTGGCGAAGAACCCGAAGGGCTTCTTCCTGATGGTCGAGGGCGGGCGCATCGACCACGCCCTGCACGAGACCACCGCCCGGAAGGCGCTGCAGGACACCGTGGCCTTCGACGCCGCGATCAAGACCGCGATCGACGCGATGCAGGCCAAGGACCCGGGCCTGAAGAACACCCTGATCGTCGTCACCGCCGACCATGACCACACCCTGGTCCTGAATGGCTACGCGGCGCGCAAGGGCAAGACCACCGCGACCGAGCCGGGCGTGCTGGGCCTGGTCAAGAGCTTCGTCGATGGCGTCACCGCCAGCGTCGACAGCGGCGGCCTGCCGTTCTCGATCATCGGTTTCGGCAACGGCGAGAACCGCCCGGCCACCCGCACCGCGCTGACGGACGCCCAGGTCTCCGACAAGACCTACCACCAGGAAGCCGCGATCCCGATGGCCGCAGGCAGCGAGACCCACGGCGGCGCCGACGTCTTCCTGGGCGCGATCGGCAAGGGCGCCGAGAACTTCACCGGCGTCATCGTCAACACCGAGGTCTTTGGTCTGATCCGCAAGGCCACCGGTCTGTGAGCGCACGCAGGAACCGTCAGCAGGAGCACCTGAACATGAACCAGACTTTCAAGCTCGGCGCCGTCGCGGCCCTTATGTGCGGCGCGGCTTCGGCCTTCGCCGCTGGCGAGGCGACCAACGTCATCTTCTTCCTCGGTGACGGCATGGGCCCCACCACCGTCACCGCCAGCCGCATCTACAAGTACGGCGAGGCCGGCACGCTGGCGATGGAGCAGCTCAAGCGCACCGCCCGCATCCGCACCTACTCCGCCGACGCGCAGACCACCGACTCCGCGCCGTCGATGGCCGCCTACATGACGGGCGTGAAGATGAACAACGAGGTGCTCTCGATGAGCGCCGACACCAAGGCCTACAACGGCGCGAAGGGCTACGTGAACGGGGCCGACAGCACCTGCCCGGCCAGCGGCAACGGCACGTCGGTGCCCACGCTGCTGGAGCTGTCCAAGGCGGCCGGCAAGTCGGTGGGCGCGGTGACGACCACGCGCATCACGCACGCCACCCCGGCGGCCACCTACGCCCACCTCTGCCACCGCGACGGCGAGAACGACATCGCCGCCCAGGTCGTGCCCGGCTCCGGCAAGTTCAACAGCGCGCTGGGTACCGGCGTCGATGTGCTGCTCGGCGGGGGCTGGCGCTTCTTCAAGCCGACCACGGTCAGCGGCGGCAGCCGCACCGACGGGCAGGACCTGACCGCCAAGCTCGTCAGTGCCGGCTACACCTACGTCGAGACCGGCAGCGCGTTCAAGGCGCTGCCCAGCGGCACCACCAAGCTGGTCGGCCTGTTCAACCGCGACCACCTCAACTACGAGTTGGACCGCGCCAGGACGGGCAGCACGATCGACGAGCCCAGCCTCGCGGACATGACGCAAAAGGCCATCGAGATCCTGTCGAAGAACGGCAAGGGCTACTTCCTGATGGTCGAGGGCGGGCGCATCGACCACGCGCTGCACGGCACCAATGCCAAGCGCGCGCTGGAGGACACCATCGCCTTCGACGAGGCGATCCGCCGCGCCCTGTCGCTGGTCGACCTGAAGAACACGCTGATCGTCGTCACCGCCGACCACGACCACACGATGACCTTCAACGGCTACGCGCACAAGGGCAACCCGATCCTCGGGAAGGTCACCGACATCAAGCAGACGACCGTCCAGAAGACGCCGGTGCTGGCCAAGGCCGCGGACAACCTGCCCTACACCGCGTTGGTGTTCGGCAACGGCGGCGGCCCGCGCAAGGCCACCCGCGACGATCTGAGCACGGTGGATACCACCGACGACGCCTACCTGCAGGAAGTGGGTGTGAACCTCGGCGCCGCCGGCAGCGAGACCCATGGCGGCGGCGACGTGATGCTGCTGTCCACCGGTGCCGGCAACGCCGGCTTCAAGGGCACGATGGTGAACACCAGGGTGTTCAACCTGGTGAAGTCGGCCCTCGGCCTGTAATTGGACGGGCGTTCGAACCGCCGACCGGCCCGACGCCCGGCGCGTCGGGCCTTGCTGTTTGTGAGACGAATGGTGATGAAGAAGCTTCTCGGCCTGGCCCTGCTTGGGATCGGCCTCTCCTCGGCTGTGGCGGCGCAGGACCTGGCCCTGCTGATCGAGCACGAATCGGTGTCGCTCGGCGCCGACGGCGTCACCCGAATCCAGCGCTTCAGCGAGCGCCTGGTGCGCCGCGACGCCAACAGCTGGCTCGCGCGGGTGCTGCCCCCCGGTGCGCACGAAGAGGCCGACCACCAGGCCGGCGGCCAGGGCCACCGGCACATGGATGTGGCCGCCGCCTCACGCTGGGTGCAGCGTGGCGAAGACGGCCGCCTGCGCGTGCGCATCGTCGACGCGCACGAACGCAAGGTGGTGGACGTGGGGGCGCCGGACTACGCCAACATCGGCTTCGACGGGCGTTGGACCACCGCCAGCCAGCTGCTCGACCCGGCGCAGCTCGGGCGCATGAAGCGCATCGATCGGGCCGCGCCGGCCGGTGCGCGCTGGTACGAAGGCGGCTCGCCGGGCGGCGCCAAGGTGCAGCTGCTGTGGGACGAGCGGAGCCAGTTTCCGCGGCGCATCGAATCGAGCAACGCCAGCGGCAGCAGCCGCAGCACGATGGCGACCACGCGCGAGCCGATGCCCGCGACCCTGCCCTGGACGACCCTGGGCGGCTATGCCGTCAAGGAGTACTCCGACCTGCTCGACTGACCCCGATGGCACCTGCGCGGCGCGGCTCAGCGCCGCCGCAGGATGTGCGCGAACTCGCCGCCGGGCAGCTCCTGCTGCTCGATCAGCTCGTTGCCGGTCTGCTTGGCGAACATCTTGAAGTCGCGCATCGAGCCCGGGTCGGTGGCGAGCACCTTCAGGATGTCGCCGCTGGCCAGTTCGGACAGCGCCTTCTTGGCCTTCAGGATCGGCAGCGGGCAGTTCAGCCCGCGGGTGTCGATTTCCTTCGTGATATCCATGGGGGGGCTCCTCGAGCGCCGGATTGTAGGAGTGCCCCGGCTGCCCCGCCGCGGCGTGGCGATGTCCCCGGATGGGCCGGCTCAGAAGTGCCGCATCAGGGCGCCCTGGGCGCTGAGGCCGGACTCGGCGACGCGCTCGTAGCGGCCGTCGCTGCGCAGCGTCCAGGCATCGACCTCATCGTGCAAGTAGGGCACCAGGCACTCGTCGATCACGCGCTGGCGCAGGGCGGCGTCGCGGATCGGCCAGGCGATCTCGATGCGCCGCAGCATGTTGCGGCTCATCCAGTCGGCGCTGCTCAGGTACAGCGCCTCCTGCGACTCGCGCTGGCCCCAGCGCGCGTAGACCACGCGGGTGTGTTCCAGAAAGCGGCCAACCACCGAGCGCACGCGGATGTTCTCGGTCGCACCCGGCAGGCCCGGCGCGAGCATGCAGGCGCCGCGCACGATCAGGTCGATGCTGGCCCCGGCCTGACCGGCGGCTACCAGGGCCTCGATCAGCACCGGGTCGGTCAGCGCGTTGAACTTGGCCACCAGCCGGGCCGGGCGCCCGGCGCGCGCGGCTTCGGCGACCCGGCCGATCAGCTCGACCCAGGCGGCCTGCAGGTTCGACGGTGCCACCAGCAGGCGGCGCGGCCGCGTCAGCGGGTTCAGGCTGGCCAGGTGCTGGAAGACCGCATCGGCGTCCGCCGTCAGCTCCGGGTCGGCGGTGAGGTAGCCCACGTCGGTGTACAGCCGCGCCGTCTTGGGGTTGTAGTTGCCGGTCGAGAGGTGGGCGTAGCGCACCAGCCGGCGCCCCTCCTTGCGGGTGACCAGCAGCAGCTTGGCGTGGGTCTTCAGGCCGACGATGCCGTAGACCACCTGCACGCCCACGGCCTCCAGCCGCTCGGCCCAGTTGATGTTGGCCTCCTCGTCGAAGCGCGCCTTGAGTTCGACGACCACCAGCACCTCCTTGCCGCGCCGCGCCGCTTCGAGCAGCAGGTCCATCAGCACCGACTCACTGCCGGTGCGGTAGATCGTCTGCTTGATGGCCAGCACCGCCGGATCCTCGACCGCCTCGCGCAGGAACTGCACGACGGTGTCGAAGGACTCGAAGGGGTGGTGCAGCAGCACGTCGCGCTCGGCGATGCAGTCCATCACGCTGCGCCCGCGTGGCAGGCGCCCCTGCGGCCAGACGGGCTCGTGCGGCGCGAAGCGCAGCGCCGGTGCATGGGCGAGGTCGATCAGCGTGTTCAGCCGCACCAGGTTGACCGGGCCGTTGACGCGGTAGAGCGCGTCCTCGGGCAGGCCGAACTGCGAGCGCAGGAAGTCCGACAGCACCGGCGGGCAGCTGGCCACCACCTCCAGGCGCAGCGCCTGGCCGAAGTGGCGCGTGCTCAGTTCGCTGCGCAGCGCCTGGCGCAGGTTGGTGACGTCGTCCTCGTCGACGTCCAGGTCCGAGTCGCGCGTGACGCGAAACTGCGAGAAGGCCTCGACGACGCGGCCCGGGAAGAGCTCCTCCAGGTGCGCGCGGATCACGCTGGTCAGCAGCACGAAGGCCTGGCGGCCGGGTGCCAGGCGATCGGGCAGGCGGATCACGCGCGGCAGCACGCGCGGGACCTTGACGATGGCGATCGAGTTCTCGCGCCCGAAGGCGTCCGCGCCGCTGAGCTGGACGATGAAGTTCAGCGACTTGTTGGCCACCTGCGGGAAGGGGTGCGCCGGGTCCAGCCCGATGGGCACCAGCAGCGGCTGCACCTCGCGGTGGAAGAACTGCGCCACCCAGCGGCGCTGCTCGGCATCGCGGTCGGCGTGGTTCAGGATGACGATGTGCTCGCGCGCCAGCGCCGGCATCACCTCGTGGTTGAAGACGGCGTAGTGCTGGTCGACCAGCGCGTGCGCCTCGGCGGCGATGGCGGCCACGTCGCCGCGGGTGGTGCCGCTGCCGGGCTGGCGGGCCGCTTCGAGCGTGTCGGCGAAGCGCACCTCGAAGAACTCGTCCATGTTCGACGAGACGATGCACAGGTAGCGCAGCCGCTCCAGCAGCGGCAGGTCGGCGCGCTGCGCCTGCGCCAGCACGCGGCGGTTGAAGGCCAGCGTGGAGCGCTCGCGGCTGAGCATCGGAAGCCGGGCGGGTGGCGTCGCCTCGGGCAGGGCCTGCGCGTCTTCGGCGGTCGATTCGGTCATTGCCGAAATCTTATGACCGACCTGTGACCCCGCTGTGACGGCCAGCCCCTTCCTGTCACAGGCGGGGCCGCTTCAGAGCCCGTCGATCTGCAGCCGCAGCGGCGTGGCGCGCGACCAGGCCCTGGCCTCCTCGCGCAGCAGGTAGGCCGCGCGCGGGAACTGCTCGAGCCAGCCGGCCGGCGACGTCAGCCGGGCGACGCGGCCGTCGCTGTTCAGCCCGGGCAGCAGCACGCCGACGCTGCCGCGCGCGTGGCACAGCAGCACCGCCAGGCGCAGCGCCAGCAGCTGGGCGGCGAAGGCCGGCTCGGCCAGCGCTGCCTCGACCTTGCGCAGCCCGCCGCGCTGGCCCAGCACCAGCTCGCCCAGGTGGCGCTGCTGGCTCTGCGAGAAGCCGGCCGCGTCGACGTGGCCGAGCAGGTAGGCGCTGTGGCGGTGGTGGTCGTGGTGGGAGACCATCATGCCCATCTCGTGCAGCGCGGCGGCCCAGCCCAGCTCGCGCTGCAGCTCCAGCGGGGCCTTCGGGGCCAGGCGCTCGTGCAGCGAGCGGGCCACCTGCTGGACGCGGTGCGCCTGGGCCACATCGACCTGGAAGCGCTGCTGCAGCTCGGCCACGCTGGCGTCGCGCAGATCGTGGTGCTCCGGGGCGCGTTCGGCGGCCAGGCGCTCGTCGAGGTCGAAGATCACACCCTGGCGCAGCGCGCCGCGGGCCGGCTGCAGCGCCTCGATGCCGAACTGGGCGGCCAGCGTGGACAGGATGGCCAGCCCGCCACCGATCACCGCGCGGCGCTCGGGCTTCAGGCCGGGCAGATCGAGTCGCTCGACGCTGCCCGCGCGCAGGCAGGCCTGGATGCACCAGCGCAGGCCGTCCGGGGTGATCGTGCCGTCGGTGATGCCGCTGGCCTGCAGCAGCTGCGACACCGCCCCGGCGGTGCCCGACGAGCCCAGCGCCTCGACCCAGTGGCGCCGCGCGAAGGGCTCCAGCGCCTCTTCCAGCTCCGCCCCCGCGGCCACCTGGGCGGCCTGGAAGCCCTCGGCGCTGTAGCGCCCGTCGGCAAAGTGCGCCATCGACAGGCTGACGCTGCCGATGCGGAAGGACTCGGCGCGCAGCGCCAGCGGCCCGACGCCCAGGATCATCTCGGTCGAGCGCCCGCCGATGTCGATCACCAGCCGCGGCTGTTCCGAGGGCTGCAGCCGCGCAACGCCCTTGTAGATCAGGCGGGCCTCCTCGCGCCCGGAGATCACCTCGATCGGGTGGCCCAGCGCCTGGGCCGCGCGCAGCAGGAAGGCGTCGCGGTTGGTGGCCTCGCGCAGCGTCTGCGTGGCCACCGCGCGCAGCTGCGCGGCGGGGATGTCACCGAGCCGCTCGCGCAGGCGCCGCAGGCAGGCCAGGCCGCGTTCGGCGGCCTCGTTGCTCAGGCGCCCCTCGGCGTCCAGGCCCGCGCCCAGTCGCACGGTGTCCTTCAGGTAGTCGATGCGGCGGTAGCGCCCGCCGCGCAGCTGGCCGATCTCGAGGCGAAAGCTGTTCGAGCCGATGTCGATCGACGCCAGCACGCCGCGCCAGTTCGGGCCCTCGCCCGGGGCGCGGGCGGTTCTGCGGGCGGCGGGGTCGGGCAGACGGTCGGCGGCCGGATCGGCCGGGAGTGGGGCGGGGCGCGCAGTCATCGTGCTGGGCATTGTCCCCGCAGTCCATGTCGGAATGCGTGGCGGTGACCGGCGGGGTGCTCTTCCTACAATCGCAGCACAGCCGCCGAGACAGCGCGGCGCACGATTCAATTCAGGACCGACCCGCGATGACCGACCCGCATGCACTCCGGCAGGAGATCGACAGCCACAACCCCGCGCGCGCCTTCAACCGGCGCGACTTCGTGCGCACCTCGGTGGGCAGCGGCTTTGCCGCCGCGGTGCTGCCCGTCACGGCCGGCACCGTGATCAAGACCTCGGCCGACGGCCTGAGCGTGGGCGAGGTGACGATCGACGTGGCCGGCTTCAAGATGCCGGCTTACCGGGCCGCACCGGCAGGCGTCGGCAACCTGCCGGTGGTGCTGGTGGTCAGCGAGATCTTCGGGGTGCACGAGCACATCGCCGACGTGGCGCGGCGCTTCGCCCGCCAGGGCTACCTGGCGATCGCGCCGGAGCTCTTCGTCCGCCAGGGCGACCCCGACAAGTACGGGGAGATCGCCCGACTGATGGCCGAGGTGATCGCCAAGGTGCCCGACGCCCAGGTGCTGGGCGACCTGGATGCCTGCGTGGCCTGGGCCGGCGCCAACGGCGGGGATACGCGCCGCCTGGGCGTGGCCGGTTTCTGCTGGGGCGGGCGCATCACCTGGCTGTACGCAGCGCACAACCCGCAGGTCAAGGCTGGCGTGGCCTGGTATGGCCGCCTGGTCGGTGCCGCCAGCGCGCTGACGCCGCGCCAGCCGGTGGACGTCGCGGGCGAGCTGAAGGCCCCGGTGCTGGGCCTGTATGGCGAGAAGGATGCCGGCATCCCGCTGGAGTCGGTCGAGCGCATGAAGGCCGCCCTTGCGCAGGGCAGCCGTGCCGCCAAGGCCAGCCCCTTCGTCGTCTACCCCGGGGCTGGCCACGCCTTCCACGCCGATTACCGGCCGAGCTTCCAGAAGGTGGCGGCCGAGGACAGCTGGCTGCGCGCGCTGGCCTGGCTGAAAACCCACGGCGTGGCCTGACGGATGGACATGACGCTGACCTGGATCGTCCTCACCACCCTGGCCGGCGGGGTGGTGTCGGTGGCGATCGCCGCGGCGATTGCGGTGCGCCTGCTCGGGCGGCTGCTGCCGCACATGGTCAGCCTGTCGGCCGGGGTGCTGCTGGGCACCTCGCTGCTGCACGTGCTGCCCGAGGCCTTCGAGAGCGGGGCGGACAGCCACTCCCTCTTCCTGACGCTGCTGGGCGGGCTGCTGTTCTTCTTCCTGCTCGAAAAGGCCGAGCTGTACCGCCACAACCACCACCACGAGGGCGACCACCCGCAGCACCACCACCACCACGGCTTCGACGCCGAGCAGGCGGGCCGCGGCGGCTGGAGCATCCTGGTGGGCGACTCCTTCCACAACTTCTGCGATGGCGTGCTGACCGCGGCGGCTTTCCTGACCGATCCGCAGCTGGGCTGGGTGACCGCGCTGGCGGTGGCGGCGCACGAGATTCCGCAGGAGGTGGGCGACTACATCGTGCTGCTCAACGCCGGCTTCAGCCGCAGTCGGGCGCTGCTGTACAACGCGCTGTCCGGGCTGGCGGCCGTGGCCGGCGGGGTGCTGGGCTACTTCGCGATCGGCCCCTTCCAGGCGCTGCTGCCCTACCTGCTGGTGGCCGCCTGCTCCAGCTTCATCTACGTCGCGGTGGCCGACCTGATCCCGCAGCTGCAGCGGCGCATCTCGGCGCGTGAGACGGCCTGGCAGCTGTTCTGGCTGGTGGCGGGCCTGAGTTTGATCTTTGTCATTACGGCCGGCCGGCATGGCCACTGAGGCATCGGGGCGGGGAAGCAGCCGCTTACACTGCCGCCGCCGTCGAACCGACTCGGACTTTCCCTCGCCATGATTCACGTCAGCCGTCGCCGCGCGGCCGTTTACGCCGCGGGTGCGCTCGCCACCGCCGTTCTTGCCCTGTCCACTGCCTGGGCCCAGGCGCCGGCCGCTGCTGCGTCGGCTGCATCGGCGCCCGCCGCAGGGGGCAAGCCGCCGATCTTCGTGCTGAACTCGCTGGACGCGACGATCAGCGTGATCGACGCCAACACCTTCACCGAGATCCGCCGCCTGCCCACCGGCAAGGAGCCGCACCACCTCTACCTCTCGCCGGACGAGAAGTCGCTGCTGGTGGCCAATGCGCTGGGCGACACGATCACGCTGGTCGATCCGCGCACCGGGCTGGTCCAGAAGACGCTGGAAGGCATCGTCGACCCGTACCAGCTGCGCTTCTCGCCGGACATGAAGTGGTTCGTCACCGCGGCCAACCGCCTCAACCACGTCGACATCTACCGCGTCACGCGCCCGGCAGCCGGCGGCTTCGAGTTGGCGCTGGCCAAGCGCGTGAGCGCGGGCAAGACGCCCAGCCACGTCGTGATCGACACCAAGAGCACGGTGGTCTATGCCAGCCTGCAGGACAGCGACCAGATGATCGCGATCGACTTGGCCACGCAGACGCCGCGCTGGACGATTCCGGTGGGCAAGATGCCCGCGGACGTCTACCTGACCGCCGACGACAAGTACCTGATGACCGGCTTGACCGGCGACTCGGTGGTCGAGGTCTACGACGTCAGCGTCAACCCGCCCAAGCTCTTCAAGCGCATCCCGACGGCGGCCGGCGCGCACGCCTTCCGCGCCTGGGGCGACAAGCGCCACGTGCTGGTGAGCAACCGCGTGGCCAACTCGATCAGCAAGATCGACACGCAGACCATGACGGTGGTGGACACCTTCCCGGGCCCCAGCGGTCCGGACGACATGGACCTGACGCCCGACCGCAAGTACATCTACTCGGCATCGCGCTGGGCCGGCAAGCTGAGCGTGATCGACACCGAGACGAAGAAGGTGGTCAAGCAGGTGCCGGTGGGCAAGTCGCCGCACGGCGTGTGGAC
>DAOLLE010000020.1:0-15335 GCA_035331205.1 Burkholderiaceae bacterium | reverse complement strand
GCCGCCGCCGTGCCGGCGCCCCCGCCGGCGCTTGGCACACGGGGCACGGCGCCGCAGTTCCCCTGGCCGCCGCCGCGTGCGTCGGCCGAGTTCCAGCTGCCGCGCAAGTGGCTGCCGGCGGGGACCCACCTGCACTTGGCCGATGTCGCCGACGCGCTCAAGGAGGCGCTCGGCTCGGCCGGCTATCCGCGCTGGTCGCACCTGGCGGTGCCCAACGGCTTCGCGCTGGTCTGCCAGATGGAGCAGATCCGCCCGGACGGCGTGCCCAGCCCAGTGCCGGCGCGCTGGAGCACGCGCATGCCGCCGGCCGGGCGCCTGACGGTGCTGGAATTCATCAAGGCGCTGGCCAACGCCCAGCCGGGGCACTACCGCGTCATCGTCTTCGTCGCCACCGACCAGCCCTGGCAGCGCGACGCCGCCAGCCCCACCGGGCGGCAGGCCGAGCGCTGGCTGGCCGAGGGCCTGAGCGACCTGCCGCCGGAGATCGGCCGGCAGGCCTACGGCGAGGACCACCGCACCACCGCGCTGGTCTACGAGTTCGTCAAGGCCTCGCAGAACGACGCGGCGGTGCTGGTGGAAAACAGCAGCATGCCGGCGCGCCAGCACCTCGACCGCGCAGGCATCGTCGATGCGCTGATGCGCTGACCCGATCCGCCGCTGAACCGATCCACCGTCGACGCCCGTCCCCGGCGCTGCCCGACCATGCCCACCGTCTTCCTGAGTTACCGCCGCAGCGATTGCGCCGGCCTGGCCGGCCGCCTCGGCGACGCGCTGCAGGCCCAGCTCGGCCCGGATTTCGCTTTCCGCGACGTCACCCACATCACGCCGGGGGAACACTTCGACGAGGCGATCGATAGCCGCCTCGGGGCGGCCCGGGTGGTGTTGGTGCTGATCGGCCGCAGCTGGCTCGACGAACTCACGCGCCGCCTGCAGCGTGACGAGACCGACTACCACCGTCGCGAGATCGCGATGGCGCTGCAGGGCGCCAAGCGCGTGATCCCGGTGCTGCTCGACGGGGCGGCGCTGCCGGCCACCGACGCGCTGCCCGAGGACCTGCGCGGCCTGACGCGCTGTCACGCGCTGACGCTGCGCGACGAGGCCTGGCCCGACGATGTGAACCGGCTGATCGGCGCGATCGGCCGGCCGGTGGCCTGGGGCCGGCTGGCGCTGCGCGCCGCCGGGGTGCTGGTGGCCATCGTGCTGGGCGTGTTCCTGCTCGCCCGCCTGGTGGCGCCCGACGCCGAAGTGCCCCAGCTGCGCGGGGTCATCCTGGCGTTGGTCGGTGCCTACGCCGCGGTGGAGGCGGCGTTGGCTCTGCGGCAGATGCGGCGCCTGGCCCGCTAGCCGGACGCGGTGGCGGGGGCGAGCGGTTCGGCCCGGGCCACGCCTGCGATCACCCGGGCCGGCTCCTCGACCCAGGCCGGCAGCCACATCGTCACCGTCGTGCCCAGGCCGAGGCGGCTGTCCAGCTCGACTTGGCCGCCGTGCAGTTCGACGATCTCCTTGACCAGCGCCAGGCCCAGGCCGGTGCCGGGGATGTTGCCCGAGGCGTCGGCGCGGAAGAAGCGGTCGAAGGCGCGCCGGGCGTGCTCGGGCGTCATGCCGATGCCCTCGTCGCGCACCGCGATGCCCACCTGAGCCACGCCGCCGACCGCGCGCTGGCGCAGCGTCAGCTCGATCGTGCCGCCGCCGGGCGAGTACTTGTAGGCGTTGGACAGCACATTGGTCAGCGCCTGGCGGATCTTCTGCCGGTCGATGCGCGCCGGTGGCAGCCCGACGGCCGGCACCATCTGCACCCGCCGGGCGTCGCCGGGCACCATCAGCGACTCCACCGCTGCGCGCGCTGGGTCCTGCAGCGGGACCAGCTCGAGGCGGAAGTCGTTGCCCTTGCGCGCCTCGATGCGGGCGAGGTCGAGCAGCTCGTTGATCATGTCGGTCAGCCAGATCGACTGCCGGTTGATGGTCTGCAGCAGGTCCCGGGTGCGTTCCTCGTCGAACTTGCGCATCATCAGCAGGTCGGAGAAGCCGCGGATGCTGGCCATCGGCGTGCGCAGCTCGTGCGCCGCGGTGGACAGGAACTCGCTCTTCATGCGGTCCACCTCGGTCTCGCGGGTGATGTCGCGCAGGTGCAGCACCCGCGACACGTTCGGCGCCTCGCAGTCGCGGCGGCTGCAGACCACCACGCGTTGCGGGGGGCCGCGCAGCAGCAGCACATCGGTGCTGACGCAGGCGTTGGCGTGGCCGCTGCAGTCCGGGCGCCATTGGGCCAGGCCCGGCGGGTTGCGTTGCAGCACCTGTTCGGCCAGCCGGGCCTCGAACTGTCGGTCGTCCAGGCCGATCAGGTCGCGCAGGCTCAGCCCCGTGAGCTGCTCGAAGGCCGGGTTGATCGCCGCGGCGCGGCCCTGGCCGTCGAAGGAGACGAAGCCGTCCGGACTCAGCGCGAAGATGGTGTCCAGGCGGGCGAACTGGTCGCGCAGCAGCCGCTCGGCCAGCAGGCGTTCGGTGACGTCGCGCAGGATGCCGTCGATGTGCAGCAGCGCGCCATGGGCATCGCGCACCGCGGTCATGCGGTCCTCCAGCCAGTGCAGGCCATCGGCGCGCATCAGCGTCAAGCGGGCGACCGCGCTGCCTTGTTCGAGCGCCTGTCGGTGGGCGCGCGCCAGCTCCTCGCGCCCATGCGCATCCAGCAGCCGGTCCATCGTGGCCTGCACCAGGGGCTGCTCGCTGCCATCCAGGCCCAGCAGTTGGGCGACCGGTGGGCTGGCAAAGAGCAGCGTCTGCCGGTCTGCGCTCAACGAGTACACGCCGTCGGCCAGGTGCGCGAGCGTGCTGTCCAGCCGCGCCTTGGCCTGTGTCAGCTCGGCGGTGCGTTCGGCGACGGTCTCCTCCAGCACGGCCTGGGCCTTGAACAGCCGTTCGAGCATCTTGGCGAAACAGTCGGCCAGGTCCTGCACCTCGCTGCCGCCGTCGAGCAGCGTCCGCACCGACATGACCGGGATGTCCACCAGCCCGTTCTGCGCCACCTGGGCCGCCGCGTCGCGCAGCGCCTGCAGCGGCTGCACCGCGCGCAGCGCCTGGACCTTCACCCGGTGGCGCACCAGCACGACCAGGGCCGCGCCCACCGCGCCGTAGGCGGCGGCCAGCCAGAGCACGGGCAGCAGGGTCGACCACACCGGCTGCGATACGCGCAGCGAAAAGGCGTGGCTGAGCCCGGCGTTCGAGCTGCGCAACTGGATGGGCCAGGTGACCTCGCGGTGGCCCCAGGGCAGTGCGGCAGCGGGGCCCGGCGCCGTGTTGAAGACATCGGCCCGCATGGACGGTTCCAGCCCGGCGCGCTGGGTCTGGATCAAGGCATCGACCGACAGCGTGCTCACCAGGGCGCCGTCGATCTGGGACGAGCCGCCGAACCGGATGGGCTGAGCCAGCAGCAGTTCGTTGCGGGCGGCGTCGGTTCTGCGGCCGATCTGCACCGTCATGGCGACCATCGCGGTCTGCGCCGTGCTGCGCACCTCGGCGGGCGGGTCGGGGTGCTGGGTGGGCACGGTGTCCTGGCTGGCCTGTCGCACCAGGATGACCTGACCAGCGTCGTCGAGCAGCCAGAGCTCGCGCACCGCGGGGTGCGTCTGCAGGTATTCGGACAGGATGCCTTCGGCCGCCGCGGCGGCCGGGCTGTCCGGACCATCCTGGGTGGCTTGGCGGATCCGGCTGCGGCGGGCCAGCTCGGCCAGGCTGCCGTAGCTGCCTTCCAGGCTGGCGGTCAGGCCGCCACGCAGCTCACTGCCGGCCAGTTTCAATGCGGCCTCGCCGTGCTGCCACAACAGCCCGGCGGCGACGATCAGGGACAGCAGGGCCACCAGCACCATGCCTTGGGTTGCGGCGCGCTGGGCGTCGCCGGCAAGCCGGGTGGCCAGACTGTCGCGAGGCCCACGCGCGCGCTGCATCCACCGGGGCCCCCGTTGCGGCAAGGAGGAAGGGGATGATTCGTTCAAGCGGTGCTCACCGGGGCGGAACTCGGCGCCGCCCTCTGCGCCATATCGGCCGGCGGGCACCGCGCTTGAGGGCGGCCCACACCCGCCGCGCCTGGCCTCAGCTGCTGCCGCGCAGCACCAGCTCGAAACCCAGGTCCAGGCTCGGCGAGGCGGGCGCCTCGCCGCGCATCAGGCCCAGCAGCATCTGCGCGCCCGCGCGGCCCAGCTCGGCGCGCGGGGTGCGCACCGTGGTCAGCGGCGGGACCATCTGGTCGCTGCCGGTCAGGTCGTTGAAGCCGGCGATCGCGATCTGCGCCGGCACCGCCACGCCCAGGCGCAGCGCGGCCAGCAGCGCGCCCTGGGCCAGGTCGTCGTTGCAGAAGAAGATCGCGTCCACCGGCGGCTTGCCGGCCGGACGGTGCGCGGCGATCTGCTCGAACAGGCGCGCGCCTTCGGCCAGCGACGAGGGCGCCGGGTTCAGCCATTCCAGTGCCGCATCGTGCAGCCCGGCGGCGGCCATCTCGCGGCGCCAGCCGGCCAGACGCTGCAGCGTGCGCGGATCCAGCTGCGCGGCGGCGAAGGCGATGCGCCGCCGGCCGCGCGCCAGCAGGTGGCGCGTCATGGCCGCGCCGGCAGCTTCCTGCGACAGGCCGACCGAGAACACGCCCGGCGCGTCGCTGGTTTCCATCATGTGCACGCAGGGCACGCCGCTGGCGGCGATGAGCGCACGGGTGGCCTCGCTGTGGTCCAGCCCGGTGATGAGCAGGCCGGCGGGGCGGTGCTGCAGCTGCTCGCGCAGCAGCTGTTCCTCTTCGACCGGGTCGTAGTGCGTGATGCCGATCAGCGTCTGGTAGCCCGCCGGGCGCAGGCAGCGCTGCACGGCTTCGAGCAGGTCCACGAACAGCGCGTTCGACAGCGCCGGGATCAGCACCGCGACGTGCGAACTGCGCTGCGAGGCCAGCGCCCGCGCCGCCGGGTCGGGCACATAGCCCAGCCGGTCGGCGGCGGCCTTGACGCGCTCGATCAACGACGGGTCCACCGCGCGCTCACCACGCAGGGCGCGCGAGACGGTGATCGGGCTGACCTCGGCCAGGCGGGCGACGTCGGCCAGGGTGACGCGGCCGGTGGCTCGGCCCGTCGTGCGAGCGCGGGAAGAGGAAGGCATCGACCGAGGGTTTGTACGGATCTGAGTGGGGGAGGGTCGGCGTAGGATAGCGCTATCCAATTCCACTCGTCCAGCGGGACAGTCGGTTCGGGATGGCGGTGTCCGAGGTGGGATCTTCCCACGGCGGCGGCCGACTCACCGGGCGTGCCGCGAGGACGTTTTCTTTGACTGTTTCGGATAGCGCTATCCAAGCGATGAATCAATCCCTGGTGATCATGGGTGTGTCCGGCTGCGGCAAGTCCAGCCTGGCCGCGGCAGTGGCCGAGGCCGAAGGGCTGCCGCTGATCGAGGGCGACGCCCACCACAGCGAGGCCAGCCGCGAAAAGATGCGCCACGGCATTGCGCTGACCGACGCCGACCGCGCCGGCTGGCTGGAGCGCCTGGCCGCGCAGCTGCGGGCGCACCCGCAGGGCTGCGTGCTGGCCTGCTCGGCACTGCGCCGCAGCTACCGCGAGCTGCTGCGGGCGGCCGCGCCGGGGCTGCGCTTCGCCTTCCTCGAGATCGCGCAGGACGAGGCGCAGGCGCGGGTTGCCGCCCGGCAGGCCCACTTCTTTTCCCCCGCGCTGGTGGACAACCAGTTCGCCACCCTGGAGTCGCCGCTGGGCGAGCCGCGCGTGCTGCGGCTGGATGCGGCGGCGCCGCTCACCGACTTGCAGGCCGAGGTGTCGGCCTGGCTGCACACCGAGGAGGTTGCATGAGTTCCGATCCGATTTCATCCGCCGACGCCGCGGCCCCCGCGGGCTGGCGCCGGTTCTCCGACCTGGCGATGGCCGCCTGCCTGGGCGTGATGGCGCTGGCGGTGTTCGTCAACGTCGTGCTGCGCTACGGCTTCGGCAGTGGCATTCCGGCCAGCGAGGAGCTGTCGCGCCTGCTGTTCGTGTGGATGGTGTTCATCGGCGCGACGGCGGCCTACCCGGCCGGCGAGCACATGGCCTTCACCAGCCTGGTGGGCCTGCTCCTGGGCCGGCCGCGCGCCTTCGCCCTGCTGACGCTGCTGATCCGCGCGCTGGTCGTGCTGGCCTGCGCGCTGGTGGCCTGGGGCGCCTGGCAGCAGGTGGTGGTGGGGCTGGCCAGCCGGTCGGTGGTGCTGGGCTACCCGGTGGCCCTGCTGCCGCTGCCGGCGCTGCTCTGTGCCACCGCGATCGGCGCGATGGCGCTGGTCGAACTGATTCAACGCAAGCCGCTCGACCTCGGTCACGGTGCCGAGGTGGAGTGACCCCATCATGACTGCAGAGGGTCTGGCTTTCATCGTTTTCTCGGTCGGCATGCTGGTGCTGATGGGCATCGGCATGAACATGGGCCTGGCGCTGGTGCTCACCGGCGCGGGCATGGCCTGGGTGCTGGGCTTCTGGGACGCCCAGCTGCTGGCACAGAACCTGGTCGGTGGCGTCGACAGCTTTCCGCTGCTGGCGGTGCCCTTCTTCATCCTGGCCGGCGAGCTGATGAACGCTGGCGGCATCAGCCGGCGCATCATCGACATGGCGCAGGCCTGGGTCGGCCACATCCGCGGCGGGCTGGGCTATGTGGCGATCGGCGCCGCGGTGCTGATGGCCAGCATGAGCGGCTCGGCGCTGGCCGACACCGCCGCGCTGGCCACCATCCTGCTGCCGATGATGCGCCAGCAGGGCTACCCGATGGCCACCTCGGCCGGGCTGCTGGCCTCGGGCGGGATCATCGCGCCGATCATTCCGCCGTCGATGCCCTTCGTGATCTACGGCGTCACCACCAACACGTCGATCTCGGCGCTGTTCGTCTCCGGCATCGTGCCGGGGCTGGTGATGGGCGCCGGCCTGATCCTGGCGTGGAAGTGGGTGCTGCGCCGCATCGACCTGCCCGCGGGCGAGCCGCTGCCGCTGGCCGCACGGCTGAAGGCCACCGCCAAGGCCTTCTGGGCGCTGCTGATGCCGGTGATCATCATCGGCGGCATGAAGTCCGGCGTGTTCACGCCCACCGAGGCCGCGGTGGTGGCTGCCTTTTACGCGCTGGTCGTGGCGTTGTACGTGCACCGCGAGATGCGCCTGAGCGAGATCCAGGGCGTGCTGGTGCGCGCAGCCAAGACCACCGCGATCGTGATGTTCCTCTGCGCCGGCGCGCAGGTGGCCAGCTACATGATCACGCTGGCCGACCTGCCGGGCGTGCTGACCGGCTGGCTGGGCCCGCTGATCGGCCAGCCGCGGCTGCTGATGCTCGTGATGATGATCGTGCTGGTGATCATCGGCACCGCGCTGGACCTGACGCCCACCATCCTGATCTTTGCGCCGGTGATGCTGCCCATCGCGGTCAAGGCGGGGATCGATCCGGTGTACTTCGGTCTGATGTTCGTGCTCAATGGCGCCATCGGCCTGATCACCCCGCCGGTGGGCACGGTGCTCAACGTGGTGGCCGGCGTCGGCCGCCTCTCGCTGGCGCAGGTGGTGCGCGGCGTGAACCCCTTCCTCACCGTCTACGTCGCCATCCTGGCGCTGTTCGTCGCCTTCCCGCAGCTGGTCACCGCGCCGGTGGCCTGGCTGCGCTGAGCCGCCGAGCGTTCCTTTCCTGTCCCCCCTGCAACCCGAGAGTCCCCCATGAAGACCTTCCGCCGTGCCCTGCTGGCCGCCGCCGTTCTGGCCACCGTCGCCAGCCCCTTCGCCGCCCAGGCCCAGGACATCAAGCCGCGGCTGATCCGCTTCGGCTACGGCCTGAACGAGCAGAGCAACCAGGGCCGTGCCGTCAAGCTGTTTGCCGAGCAGGTCGAGAAGGCCTCCGGGGGCAAGATGAAGATCCGCGCCATCGGTGCCGCCGCGCTGGGTCCGGACACGCAGATGCAGCAGGCGCTGATCGGCGGTGCGCAGGAGATGATGGTGGGTTCCACCGCCACGCTGGTGGGCATCACCAAGGAAATGGCGCTGTGGGACACCCCCTTCCTCTTCAACAGCGCCAAGGAAGCCGACGTCATCCTGGACGGCCCGATCGGCCAGAAGGTGATGGACAAGCTGCAGGAGAAGGGCCTGGTCGGCCTGGTCTACTGGGAGAACGGCTTCCGCAACCTCACCAACAGCAAGCGCGCGGTCACCAAGGTCGAGGACCTGGACGGCATCAAGCTGCGCGTGATGCAGAACAACGTCTTCCTGGAGAGCTTCAAGACCCTGGGTGCCAACGCGGTGCCGCTGCCCTTCTCGGAGCTGTTCAGCGCGCTGGAAACCAAGACGGTGGACGGCCAGGAGAACCCGTACAACACCATCCTGTCGAGCAAGTTCTACGAGGTGCAGAAGTACCTCAGCGTGACCAACCACGTCTACAGCCCGTGGATCGTCACCGTCAGCAAGAAATGGTGGGACGGCCTCTCCAAGGACGAGCAGAAGGTGCTGCTGGACGCCGCCAAGGCCAGCCGCGACTTCGAGCGCAAGGACACGCGTGAGGAAGCCGCCCGCGCCCTGGGCGACCTGAAGGCCAAGGGCATGCAGATCAACGAGCTGACCCCGGCCGAAACCGCCCGCATGCGGGACAAGCTCACCCGCGTGAACGCGAGCATCGCCGCCAACGTCGGCATGGACCTGTGGAAGGACACCCAGGCCGCGCTGGCCAAGCTGCGCGGCGGCAAGTGATGATGTGAACGCGCCGCGCCGGCCCGGAGGCCGCGCGGCGCTTGGACGGCTCCGGCCTGCGGCTCAGGCCGTGCGGAACACCGCCAGCGAGTGCATCAGCGCCCGCGCCTGTTCCTGCAGCGACTCGGTCGCCGCCGCCGCCTGCTCGACGAGCGCGGCGTTCTGCTGCGTGTTGCTGTCCATGCGGCTGACCGCCTCGCTGACCGAGGCAACGCCGCCGGCCTGCTCCTGGCTCGTCCGGGCGATGGTGGTGATCAGCCCGCTGGCGTCCTCGATGGCGCGCACGATCTCGCCCATGATCTGGCCGGCGGCCTGGGCCTTCTGTGACCCGGTGTCGGCCTGATCGACCGAGTCGCCGATCAGTGCGCGGATCTCCTTGGACGATGCCGCGCTGCGGCCTGCCAGCGCCCGGACTTCCTCGGCCACCACCGCGAAGCCCCGGCCGTGCTCGCCCGCCCGGGCGGCCTCGACGGCGGCGTTGAGCGCGAGGATGTTGGTCTGGAAGGACAGCGAGTCGATCACGCCGACGATGTCGCGGATGCGCACCGCCTGGGCGGCGATCTGTTCCATCGATCTCACCGCTTCCTTCACCGCACCGCCGCCTTGGCGGGCGATGTCCGCGGCCCGCGCTGCCAGCTGGTGGGCCTGCGCGGCCCCTTGGCTGCTGTCGAGCATCTGGCCGGCCAGGTGCTCCATCGTCGAGGCGGTCTGCTGCAGCTCGGAGGCGGTCTGCTCGGTGCGGATCGACAGGTTCTGGTTGCCCTGGGTGATCTCGGTGGAGGCGCCCTCGATGTGCTGCGCGGCGGTCTGGATCTGGCCGATCAGCCCGCGCAGGCGCTGGGCCACGTCCTGCATGGCGTCCAGCACCTGGCCGGTTTCGTCGCGACTGGTGTGCTCGACGCGCCGTGTCAGGTCGCCCGCTGCGATGTCGCGCGCGAGGTGTACGGCGCCCTGCAGCGGCCGCACGATCAGGCGGATGCACAGCCAGGTGATGGCGCCCGACACCAGCAGCGCGCCCAGCAGGAGCGCCAGGGTCACCGAGTCGGCCCGCGCCGCGGTGGCGTTGGCCTGCTCGACCTCGGCCTGGATGCGGCCATTCACCGTGGCGACCAGCTTCTCGACGGCTTCGGCCAGGCGGGCGTGCTCCTGCTCGGCCGAGGTCATCAGCATGGCTGCCTGCGACAGTCCGCTGGACTTCATGTCCAGGGTGTCCAGCGCCAGCTTGGCGAACCCGGCGAGCGACTTCTGCAGCTGTTCGTAGAGCACCCGCTCCTGCGGCGGAGCGGCCTGCATGAGCTGGTCGACGTGGGCCTGCACCGCCTTCAGTTCCTCGACGATGGCCTTGTCGACGGCTTCCACCCGGGCCGCCTTCATGCCCGAGCCCTCGTAGGCCAGGCTGCGCATCACCATGCCGTCGAGCTGAACGACGCGGGTCTTCAGCTTGGCGACCACCTCGATGCGGGGCAGTTGCTCCTGGCTGAGCGAGCGCAGCGCCGCGCTGCTGGCCTGGTTCGACAGCCGCCCGACCGCGGACACGGCGACCAGGCAGGCGATGGCCAACAGCGGTGCCAGTGCCACCTTGGCGGCGATGGGCAGGTCGTGGAGGAATCTGGACATGGGGTCAGGCGGCTGGCGAGGCCATCGTGGTCACAAGGGGCTGGCGTCTGGCCAGGGTGTGGGTTCAGCGGTAGAAGCCGACGCCCACCAGCAGCTCGGTGCCGGGCACGCGCTGGATGTAGGCGGACTTGTCCTCCACCTTCTTGGTCACCGGGTGGGCCCATTCGTAGTCCACCCAGCCGGGCTTGCCGCCCTTGGCCACGGTGACCATTTCCTTGGCGAACTCCTTGCCCGAGGCGTCTTTCACCTCCAGGAAGTTCTTGCCGATCATCTTTTCGTTCAGGTGGTAACGCATCACGCCGTTGAACTCCTGCACGAATGCGAACAGGTCCTTGTTGGTCCACTTGGCCCGGTCGGTCGAGAGGTCCTTGGTGGCCTGCTCGATGCCCACCTTCTTGATGTGGGCGGTGACCGCGTCGCTCAGCGCCTTGGCTTCTTCGCGGGTGCCCCTCTCTGCGGCCAGGGCCGCTGGGGAGAGGGTGGCGAGTGCGGCGGCACAGAGGGCCGTGGCGGTGGCAAGGAGGTGGCGACGCTGGATGGGCATGAAATGGCTCCGTGGAAGGGACTGAAAGACCTTGAGATCGGCCGGGGTCGCATGGGCTTGACCCGTGTCGGCGTGCGATCTGCCCGGGTTCCTGGACCGGGCGTTGGTGAGGAGGGCGGGTTGAAGCCAACCGCCTGCGTCTATTGGACCCAGCTGCGCAGATGCGCGATCGCCCGATCACCAGCGGGATGCGGGGCCTGTTTGCCGCGCCGACGATCGGTGCCAACCGGTGTGGCGTGCCCGGCACCTGGGCACGACAATCGCGCGCCATGTCGCGACATCCGCTCTTCAAGCTCCTTCACCGCCGCTGCGTGCGCAGCTTCCTGGGTGCCACTGCGTCGGCCCTGTTGGCAGGTCCCGTGGCGGCGCAGGCCGGCGCTGCGGCTGCACCTGCTGCACCTGCGGCGACCGTGGCCGGTTCCTTCGCCGAATTCCCGCCGGTCTACGCGCTGCGGCTGGGCGCGGGTGAGCAGATCCGCCTGGACGGCCGGCTGGACCACCCGGCCTGGCGGCGTGCGCCGGCCTTCGAGGGCTTCGTCGAGAAGGATCCGCAGTTCGGCGCGCCGCCCGCGCAGCGCACCCGCGTGCAGGTGCTGTTCGACGACCAGGCGATCTACGTCGGCATCACGGCCTTCGACGACGCGCCCGAGCAGATCCGGGCGCCGCTGGTGCGCCACGACCAGGTGTTTCGCACGCAGGATTTCGTGGTGGTGTTCCTGGACGCCATCGGTCACCGGCGTGCGGCGCAGTTCTTCCGCATCGGCGCCTCGGGCAGCCTGAGCGACGGCATGTACACCGCCGACGACGACACCGAGGACTTCGCACCCGACTTCGACTGGGATGGCGCGGTGCAGCGCGGCGCCGAGGGCTGGACGGCGGTGCTGCGGCTGCCCTTCGCCTCGCTGCGCTTCTCGGAGGACCCGGCCGCGGTCTGGCGCATGCTGGTGGCGCGGCGCCTGCCGCGCGAGCAGTTCCACCTCATCACCTCCGCGCCGGTGCCGCGCGACGCGACCAGCTTCATCCAGACCATGCCGCGGTTGGAGGGCCTGCAGCTGCCGGCGGCGCACCACTTCCTGACCCTGCGCCCCAGCCTGACGGCCCGGCACGACAGCGCGACCGGGACGAGCTGGGATGCCAGCCTGGACGCCAAGTGGCGTGCCACCGCCGAGCTGGTGCTGGACGCGACGCTGAATCCGGACTTCTCCCAGGTGGCGCTGGACGTGCCGCAGCTCAAGGGCAATCAGCGCTACGCGCTGCAGCTCAGCGAGAAGCGGCCCTTCTTCTTCGAGTCCAGCGACCTGCTGCGCTCGCCGACCGAGGCGCTGTACACGCGCAGCCTGACGCAGCCGCGCTGGGGCCTGCGCGGCACCTGGCGCTCGGCCAGCCTGGCGGGCACGGCGATGGCGATCGACGATCGCGGCGGCGGCCTCGTCCTGCTGCCCGGCCCATACGGCACGGCGTACGCCGAGCAGCCGGGCTCGAGCGCGCTGGTCGCGCGCCTGCGCAGCGATCGACCGGGCCTGCAGGGCGGGCTGGTGGCGACCGTGCGGCGCTACGACGGCGACCGGGGCAGCAACGAGGTGCTGGGGCCGGACCTGAACTGGTCCCTCGCCGAGGGCTGGCGCCTGCACGCACAGTGGCTGCACGCCCGCAGCACGGCCCAGCCGGATGCGCAGGGCGAGCTGCGCCAGGCGCCGGCGGTGGAGGGTGACCGGGTGTTCTCGCGCGCCTATTACAACAGTGAGACGCTGGAGGCCCACCTCGGCGTGGACGACATCGGCCGGGGGTTCCGCGCCGACAGCGGCTTCGTCGGCCAGTCCGGTGTGCGCCAGTACAAGGGCTGGCTCGCGCGGCCCTGGCGGGACCTGCCGGCGCTGCGGGGCAGCGGCCTCAACGAGGTCTGGCCCAGCGTCGAGCTGCTGCAGGTGCGTGACCGGCTCACCGGCCGGGTGATCCAGCAGCGCGTGCGACCGGGCCTGTGGGTCAACGGGGCGCGCAACTTCGAGGGCTGGCTGCAGTGGTTCGGGCACGAGCGCCAGCGGCTGGCGCCCGATGCGCCGCTGCTGGCCGAGCGCTACACGAGCGCGGGCTTCATCGTCTCCCCGGCACCCTGGCTGTCGCACCTGGAGGCCAGCCTGACGCAGGGGCGACTGGTCGATGCCGATCAGGCCGTGCTGCGCCCGGGTCAGCGCAGCGCCCTGTTCATGCGGCTGCGCCCGCTGCCGCGCCTGGAGCTGGAGCCGACCCTGTCGACGGCGCGGCTGTGGGGCGGCGATCGGCCGGGCTACCGCGAGAGTGCCGCGCAGTGGCTGGCGGTCTGGCACGTCGATGCGCGCAACCACCTGCGCGCCATCGTCCAGCGCAGCCACCTGGAGCGCGGCGCCCAGGCCGAGCCGGCGCAGCGCGTGGCCTCGCTGACCTGGAGCCGCCGGCAATCGGCCGGCACGGTCCTGTACGTCGGCGCCAGCCGGGCCGACCCGGGCGGCAGCGAACGCCGCAGCACCGAAGCCTTCGTCAAGCTCCAGTTCGATGTGGGTGAGCTGCGCGCACTCTGGTGAGTGGCGTCGCCTGAAAATAAATCGGGCAGGCCGTCAACCGGCGGGCGGCCGGGCCGTTGGAGAGTCACCCTCCACCCCTGACTCGAAAGTCGACACCATGAACAAGATCCTGGCCGCCCTGATCGCCTCCGTCTTCGCCGTTGGCGCCTACGCCGCGGACGCCGCTGCCCCCGCCAAGGCCGAAGCCGCCCCGGCCGCTTCCGCTCCCGCGAAGGCCAAGGCCAAGAAGGCGGGTCACAAGCATTCCAAGAAGGCCAAGGCCGCCGCCGCCGCCGCCAGCAAGTGATCGGTGGCCGGGCCGGTGCGACGGCACCGGTTCGGCGCCTGCGCTGAACAAGGAGCCCGTGCGGCTCCTTGTTCGTTTCCGGTGGACGGTCGGCCGGCATGCCCCTGATGCGTGCAGGGGCAGCCATCCAGCAGGTCCGGGTGGGGCTGCGATTGGGCGTACCGTGCGTGCTCGATGGCCGAACGGTCGTCCGGCCACGCGCGCTGACCCCACCGGAGACCCGCATGAACCGTGATGCAGCCCTGCCGACCTTCCGCCCCGAAGCCGGGGTGTCGATCGCCCAGGCCTCGCCCTGGCACAGCCAGTCCGTCACGCTGGATTCGCTGGCGCTGCAGGTCTTCACCGACCTGACCCAGGTGAAGGCTGCGACGGTGCACCCTGCCACCACGCTGGTCCAGGCCGAGCAGACGATGATCTACCAGGGCGTGCGCATGCTCTTCGTGGTGTCGCAGATGCCGGCGATCGAGGGCATGGTCACCGCCGCCGACCTGCACGGCGACCGGCAGATGCGCCTGGTGCACCAGCGCGGTGCGCGTTACCAGGACTTGACGGTGGCCGACGTGATGTCCAGCCTGTCGATGCTCGATGCGGTGGACTACGGGCGCCTGCGCGCTGCGCGGGTGGGCAACATCATCGCGACGCTGGCCCGCACCGGCCGCGACCACCTGCTGGCGATCCAGGAGGCCACCGCGCAGACGCCGCGGCGCGTGCGCGGCCTGTTCTCGCGCGCACAGATCGAGCGCCAGCTCGGTCGGTCCATCGACGTGGCGCCGGTGGCGCAGAGCTTTTCGGAAATCGAGCGTGCGCTCGCCTGACGCGCGGCGCCGGGACCAGCGGCGGCGCCTCTGGCGGCGTCGCTGCTCAGGGCAGGTAGACCACGTTCAGCGTGGCCCGGTCGCCGAACACCTCGCGCACCCGGCCGCCATCGTCGAAGATCACTTGGAATTCCTGGAAGGTCCAGAGCCAGTAGCGCCACATCGGCGCATCCAGGTGCGGCGTCTCGCTGCTGATCGGGTAGCCCAGCGCCATCAGCACCTGCTCGCGCGTCATGCCCGGCGTGACGCGGGCGGACTTGATGGCCGTCTGGATCTTCTCCGGCCACTGCGCCAGCAGCGCCCGCGGGTCCTGCGCGACGATGTAGCGCTGCGCGAACGCGCCCATCTCCAGGTCGCGGCTGTAGTCGTTGCCCAGCGCCTGGCTGCGCCCGCCGATCTCGACGTAGGCGCGGTAGCGGCCGTAGCCGGTGACCTTGGCCGGCGTGCCGAAGGGGATCAGGTACTTGCCCGACTCGGCGTAGTTGCCGTCGCTGATCCACTTGCCGTCGCTGCGCAGGTTGCAGCAGGTCCAACCTTCCAGTAGCGGCTGGGCCGCGGCCGACGGCAGCCAGGCGGGGTTCAGGCTGCACGCGGCCAGCACGGCGGCGGCGCAGACACGGTGCAGCAGGGTCGATCGACGCTCGGTCATGGCAGGCTCCTGGGACTCCATCGGATGGAAAACGGCCCAGCCGCCCGGTCCGTGGACGCGCGCTCGGCCGATCCTGAAATTCTGGCGCAGGCTCATCCCCGGTGCGACGCCGGAACCAGCGCCTGCAGCATCGCCAGGTTGCCGATGGC
>DAOLLE010000019.1:0-15740 GCA_035331205.1 Burkholderiaceae bacterium | reverse complement strand
GCGCGATCAACCAGTAGGGCGGCAGCACGGCGACCGGCTGGCCGCTGGGGTAGACGGTGTCGTGCAGCAGCAGGCGCAGGGTCTCGAAAACCAGGCCGACGGCGGTGACGGCCACGGCCAGCCGCGCCTCCTGCGCCGGCTGCGCGCTGCGCGGCAGGTGCCAGGCCAGCGCAGCGGCGACGGCGGCCACGCCCAGCAGCGGCCAGCCGCCCGCGGCGCCCAGCACCGCCGCGGTCCAGGCGGCCTGGAAGACGGCGAAGTTCAGCAGCTGGTGGCCCGGGGTCGGGCGCCCCGCAGGCTCTGGACGCGGCGCCACGGACAGGGCGGACATGGCAGACATGGGTCTCGGCTCAGGCACGCAGCGCCCGCCGCTCGAACAGCGTGTGGCTGACCCACCAGCGTTGGCCGTTCTCGTGGCCGAAGAGCTCGGCCACGGCCAGGAAGAACAGGCGCCAGCGCATCCACCAGCGCTCGGCCTGCTCGCCGTAGACGCGTCGGAACAGCGGCATCAGCGCGTCGCGCTGCCCGTCCATGTTGGCCAGCCAGGCCTCCGAGGTGCGCTGGTAGTGCGTGCCGTCCCAGCGCCAGCGGCGCAGCACGCGCAGGTCGTCCTGGCAGCGCAGCGGCAGGTCGTCGCTGGGCATCATCCCGCCGGCGAAGAAGTGGCGCGTCATCCAGTCGCTGGCGTCGCGGTCGATGAAGGGGTAGGCCGCGTCGCGGTGCGCGAAGACGTGCAGGAAGAAGCGCCCGTCGTCGGCCAGCCAGCGCGCCACCTTGGCGAAGGCGGCCGGCCAGTTGCGCAGGTGCTCGAACATCTCCACCGACACGATGCGGTCGAAGCGGCCCTGCGTGGCCACGTCGAGGTCGAAGCGGTTGAAGTCCTCGGTGATGACCCGCAGGTTGCTCAGCCCCCGCTCCCGGGCGAGGGCCTGGATGGCCTCGCGCTGCGAGTGGCTGTTCGACAGCGCGGTGATCTGCGCGCCGGGGTAGTGCTCGGCCATCCACAGGCTCAGCGAGCCCCAGCCGCAGCCCAGCTCCAGGATGCGCTGGCCGTTGGCCAGGCCGGCGCGCTCGCAGGTGGCGGCCAGTGCGGCGGCCTCGGCCTCGTCCAGCGTGGTCACGCCCTCGGGCCACCAGCAGCCGCTGTACTTGCGGTGCCGGCCCAGCACCGCGGCGAAGAACTCGGCCGACACCTCGTAGTGCTGCTCATTGGCCTTCTCCGGCAGCAGCGCCAGCGGCGCGTCGCCGAGTTCGGCGATGAAGTGCTCGCTCAGCGCCAGCGCCTGCTCGCAGTCGTCGGCGCTGTGCTCGGCCAGGCGCTGGCGCAGCAGGTGCTGGATGCCCAGGCGGATCAGCCGGTCGGGCACACGGCCGTCCTCCACCCACTGCAGCGCACGGGCGGTGGCGGCAGCGCGGCTGGGCGAGGGGGTGGTGACGCGGGGAACTTCGGCAGCGGTGGCGGCGTGCGGCATGCGGTGCTCCGGTGGAGGGGCGATGCCGCTTGTACGCAACAGCGCCACGTCCGGATCACCCCGGCGAGCGCTCGAGGTCTGCGGGGTGGCTCGACCCGCAGCGGTGCCGGCCTCTGTGGAGGCTGGGACGAGGTGGCATTACTGCACAATGTGAACAACTGTGGCCAAGGTGCGGCGATTGCTGTCCGGTGGGTCATGGAGACGGGAGACTTCAGAATGCACAAGCTGTTGCGGCGCATCGTGATCAGCGCCTGGATTTCCGCGACCCTGCTGGCCCTGAGCGGCTGTGGCGGCGGAGGGGACTCCTCCTCGAAGTCGACGGCGGCGGTGATCCATGCGACCGCGATGGCTGTGGCCGGTGCCGCCAACGCAACCCTCACCACACCCCTGGGCGGCACGCTGACGCTGGACGGCAGCAGCAGCACGGTCAGCAGCGGCACGCCCAGCTACGCCTGGAGCATCAGCGTCCGGCCCGCGGGCAGCGTGGCCAGCCTGCAGCATGCCGATGCGGCGGTGGCCACCTTCGAGCCGGATGTGGCCGGCCGCTACGAGTTCACGCTGCGGGTCAGCTCCGGGCGCAGTTCGGCTGTGGCGGTGCTGCCGGTGACGGTGACCGAGGCGGTGCCGGTGGTCCGCATCGACAGCGCGGTCAGCCTCACCGGCCCCTCGGTGAGCCACCCGGCGCAGGCGGTGTCGCTCGGCTCGGTGGTGGCGCTGGATGCCTCAGGCAGCCGCGACGCGGCCGGCGAAGCACTGACGCTGGCCTTCACCTTCCTGTCCAAGCCGCAGGGCAGTGCCGTGGTGCTGGACACCACCGCCACCACGGCCCGCTTCCGGCCCGATGTGGCGGGCAGCTACCAAGTCCGCGTGCGCGGCAGTTCCTCGACCGGGAACTATGCGGACGCAGTTCACACTTTCGATGTCACGGCCTCCGCGCCGACCGTGGCGGTGGCCACCAGCCTGTCGACGGTGGGCAGCAGCAGCGCGCTGGCGGCGGCGGTGGGCAACCTCGTGGCGCTCGATGGCGGTGCCAGCACGGTGCCCAGTGGCAACGGCCGGGGCAGCTGGGCGGTGATCGACAAGCCGGCGGCCAGCACGCTGACGCAGTTGGCGAGCAGCTCGGCGACGGCGGTGAGTTTCGTGCCCGACGTGGCCGGCAGTTACGTGCTGCAGTACTCGCTGGTCGATCAGGCCTCCGGCGCGGCAAGTTTCCACCAAGTGCGCGTCGAGGTCGTGGTCGGCCCGACGGCGGTGGTCAGCGCCAGCAGCGCCCCGGTGGCCCAGGTCGGTGGTCCCTCCTACGTCGGCGCGGTGGGCGCCCCGATCACGCTGCGTGGCAGCGGCAGCTACGACCCGAACGGCGACACCCTGACCTACGCCTGGGTGCTGGACACCCGGCCGTTGGGCAGTCTGGCCGCACTGACGGGGGCAGGCACCGCCACGCCGAGCTTCACGCCCGACGTCGACGGCCGCTATGGCGCGACGCTGACGGTGACCAACAGCGCCGGGCTGCGTGCCGTCCAGTCCCTCAGCGTCTATGTCGGCAGCTTCCCGCCGGTGGTGATCCTCGACGCCACCAGCCTGCTCGCGCTGCAGGGCCAGACGGTGACAGCCAGCGCTGCCGCCAGCTACAGCCAGGGCGGTGGCACGCTGCGCTACAGCTGGTCGCTGGACACGCGGCCCGCCGGCTCGGCCGCCACGCTCGCGGTGACCAACACGGCGCAGCTCAACTTCACCCCCGATGTCGCGGGCACCTACTACGCCTCGCTCACGGTGACGGACGGCGGTGTGAGCACGGTCTCGGGTGTCACCGTCACGGCCCTGTCGGCCAGCGGTGGCACGGTGCCGCTGACTTACAAACCGCTGCTGACGCGCTACAGCCGGTCGCAGAACCTGGCCGTGATCGTTTCGGCCAACCCGAACCGCCTGCACTTGGTCAACCCCTCGACGGCCACCGACACCGCGGTGGCGCTGCCGGCGGCGGCCAAGGCGCTGTCGCTGTCGGCCGACGGCCTGCTGGCGGGTGTGCTGCATGAGGGCTCGGTGAGCCTGGTGGATCTGGCGACGGCTCAGGTGCTGAGCACCACCGCCACCGGCGGCGCGCAGACCGAGGTGTTCACCAGCAACGCCGGGATGCTGTTCGTCACCGGGCAGACCGGTGGGCAGTGGGTCAGCCCCGCCTTTGTGGCGATCAATGGCCGCACAGGCAGCACGCTGAGCAACGGCAGCTCCATGAACATCTACGGCGTGACCCGCGGGGTGATGTCCGAGTCGCTCGGGCGCCTGTACACGCTGTCGGAGGGGTTGTCGCCGTCGCAGATCTATTGGACCGGCGTGACGCCGGGTAGTGGAGCCTTCACAGGCAGCAACGGTGGATCGCCGTACTGGGGGGACTACGGCATGTCCAACCCCCTGTGGCTGTCGAGCGACGACAGCCTGCTGTTCACCTCGGCCGGCACCTATTTCAAGGCGTCCGATCTGACCTATGCCGGTACGCTGGGCGCGAAGATGATCTCTGTCAGCCACAGCGGCAGCGCGGCCGAAGCGCTCGGGTTGGTCAGCGACGCGATGTACCTGAACGGCTCTCCGACGCACTACCCGTCGCTGCTCAAGCGCTTCACCGGCTCGCTGCTGCAGCCGGCGGCGGACGTGGCGCTGCCGCTGTTCAACGGCCAGCCCACCTACGGCCTGGCGGTCTTCCACAGCGCCGACGACAAGCGGGTGATGCTGGTGCAGACCGGCAGCGACCAGCCGAATGCCGGCAACCTGAGCTACCTGCTGCTGCTGCTGCGCTAGCGGCGTCGCGTCACCCAGCGCGCCGAGGCAGTTTTCGCCAGGCGCCCCACGCCCGCGCGGTGGTTTCGCGCGGGCGTGGGCGTTCCGCCGCCGCGGCAAGGCGCGCCCAGGCGGCGCGATCTCCTACACTGGCTGGCATGAACCAGTCCGTTCATTCCGGCGCACCCGGCGCTCCCGGTGAAGCACCGGCCACCAAACGCCCGCGGCGCAGTGCCGCCAAGGCTGCCGAGGGCGGCGCAGCCGAGCCGCGCACCAACGACCCCGAGCGCACGATGGCCGACATCATCGAGGTGGCCACGCGCGAGTTCGCCGAGAAGGGGCTGGCCGGTGCGCGCATCGACGCGATCGCCGAGGCCACGCGCACCAGCAAGCGGATGATCTATTACTACTTCGACAGCAAGGAGGGCCTGTACCTCCGCGTGCTCGAAGACGCGTACCGCCGCATGCGCGAGATCGAATCCGACCTGCACCTGGACGACCTCGAGCCCGAGGCCGCACTGCGCCGGCTGGTGGGCTTCACCGTCGACTACCAGTGGGCCCACCCGGAGTTCATTCGTCTGGTGATGACCGAGAACATCCACCGGGGCGAGTACCTGGCGCGCAGCGCGGTGATCCGCGACCTGAACGTGCCGGCCATCGACGGGCTGCGCCGGGTCTACGAGCGCGGCGTGGCCGCCGGCGTGTTCCGCGCCGGGCTGGACCCGGTGGACCTGCACATGTCGATCTCGGCGCTGTCGGTGTTCAATGTCGCCAACCGCCACACCTTTTCGCTGATCTTTCAGCGCGACTGTGAATCCGACACCGCGCAGCGCGAGCGGCGCGAGCAGATCGTCGAGATGCTGGTGCGCCACCTGCGCGCCTGAATGGCCGCGTTGCGCCCGAGGCGAAACAAGCGCCCGACAACGCCGCCCCACCATCGAGAGCCGGTTCGAACGGCCCGAGGCCCTGAGGAGACCGCCATGCCCACCCCCCCGATCTTGCGCAGCGGCCTGACGCTGGCCACCGCGCTGTCCCTGTCCGGCTGCGCCGGGCTGCTGGCCCCCAACCCCGCGCAGCTGCCGCCTGCGCGCGGCGCGACGCTGGCGGCTTGCGGCGAACTGCCCGGCAGCTTCCGCTTCGCCCAGACCGCGCTCGGCACGGCCACGCTGCAGCCGGCTGGCAAGCTGGAGCTGGCGGGCAAGCCCGTGGGCGAGCACTGCCTGGTCACCGGTCGCATGCACGAGCGTGTCAGCCCCGTGGATGGGCAGACCTACGCGATCGGCTTCGAGATGCGCCTGCCGCGCGACTGGAACGGCCGCTTCTTCTACCAGGGCAACGGCGGGCTGGACGGCATCATCGCGCCGGCCGTCGGCGCGGTGAGCGGCGGCGGGCCGCTGACCCACGCGCTGGCCCAGGGCTTCGCGGTGATCAGCTCGGACGCCGGGCACAACGTCAAGCAGCTGCCGCTGTTCGGCCTGGACCCACAGGCGCGGCTGGACTACGGCTACCAGGCGGTGGCCAAACTCACGCCGATGGCCAAGGCGCTGATCGCCGCGGCCTACGGCAAGGGGCCGGAGCGCTCCTACATCGGAGGTGGATCCAACGGCGGACGCCATGTGCTGGTCGCGGCTGCGCGGCTGCCGCAGGAGTACGACGGCTTCCTGGCCAGTGCGCCGGGGCTGAACCTGCCCAAGGCGGCGGTGGCCCAACTGGCCGGCGCCCAGCAGTTCGCCCGCGTCGCCAGCGACCCGAAGGACCTGGCCACCGCGCTCAACGCCGCCGAGCGCGCCCTGCTGGCGCGGCGGATCCTGGCGCGCTGCGATGCGCTGGACGGTGCGGCCGACGGGCTGGTCGAGGACGTCGAGGCCTGCCGCGGTGCCTTCGACCTGATGCGCGACGTGCCCAGCTGCGCGGGCTCCCGCGACGGCAGCTGCCTCACCCCCCCGCAGAAGACGGCGATCGCCCACGTCTTCGGCGGCGCCCACAACAGCCAGGGGCAACGGCTGTACGCCGGCTTCCCCTACGACCCGGGGCTGACCTACCCCGACTGGGCGGACTGGAAGTTCAAGTACTCGGTCACGAACCGCGACCCGGTGGCGGTGGGCTTCGTCTTCGCCGTGCCGCCGGCCGAACCGGCCATGCTCAAGGACACGCTGGGCTACGCACTGGCCTTCAACCTGGACCGCGACGCGCCGAAGATCTTCGCGCGCAATGCGACCTTCACGGAAAGCGCCATGGCGTTCATGACGCCGCCCGACGCCACGCGCCTGGATGCGCTGCGCCAGCGCGGCGCCAAGCTGCTGGTGCTGCACGGCAACGCCGACCCGGTGTTCTCGGTGGACGACACCGCCGCCTGGTACGACGGCCTGCGTGCCGAACACGGCCGCGGCACGCCGGACTTCGCCCGCTTCTTCCGCGTGCCCGGCATGGGCCACGTGCGTGGCGGCCCGGCCACCGACCAGTTCGATGCGCTCGGCGCGCTGGTCGCCTGGGTCGAGCAGGGCCGCGCGCCCGAGCGGCTGATCGCCAGCGCGCGCGGTGCGGGCAACCCCGGCGGTGTCAACGCGGAGCTGCCGGCTGGCTGGTCGGCCACGCGCACGCGGCCGCTGTGCCCCTACCCGCAGGTGGCGCGCTACAACGGCAGCGGCTCGCTCGAGTTGGCCGACAGCTTCACCTGCCGCTGAACACCCCCGCAGTCGGCCTGCCACGCGCTGGCGCGTGGCGCCCGTCGGCGCGCGTCGGCAGCAGGCCACGTTCAACGGGCCGATCTGCGACGGATCGCACATTCGGGCCGCCTCGATGCCGCCGCCGGCCAACCCCTGGGGCGCCTTAAGCCAACGTTCAGTCAGAAACGGACAAATACCCCTGGGCGCATCTTCGACGCCTGCCATGTTCTGAGGGGAACATCATGTCCGTACACCTTGCGCGGCGGCTGCCGGGCCTCGGCTGGGCGCTCTGCCTGCTGCTGGCCACCTCCGCAGCCCACGCCCAGACCACCCCGGCCGGCCGCCTGCTGGCCTCCAACTGCTTCCAGTGCCACGGCACCAATGGCAAGGGCCCCGGCTTCGACACGCTGGCCGGCAAGTCGGCCAACGAGATCTACAAGGAGCTGCTGGAGTTTCGTTCCGGCAAGGAGGGCAACGGCCTGATGGCCAAGCATGCGCTGGGCTACACGGATGCGCAGCTCAAGTCGCTGTCGGCCTGGCTGGCCACGCAGAAGTGAAGGGGGAACACACCATGGATCGACGTGGATTTCTCGGCGCGGGCGCGGCGCTGGCCTCGGGCTGGCTCGCTGGTTGCGGCGGTGGCGGTGACGACGGCCTGAGTGCCGAGCAGGCGGCCAGCCTGGCCGATGCGAGCGACGCGCGGATGCAAGCCCTGGCGGTCGCCACGACGACGCCCAAGGCGCGCGTGATCGTCGTCGGCGGCGGCATGGCGGGGGCCACCTTCGCCAAGTACATGCGGCTGTGGGGCAACGCGGTGGAGGTGACGCTGGTGGACCGCTCGTCCACCTACACCTCCAACATCATGAGCAGCATGGTGCTGACCGGCCAGCGCACGCTGAGCAGCCTGAACTACGGTTACTCGACGCTGGTCAGCAAGTACGGCATCAAGACGGTGTTCGGCGAGGTCAAGTCGATCGACCCGGTGCTGGCCAAGGTGACGATGGCCTCCGGCACCGTCCTGACGGCCGACCGCATCGTGCTCGCGCCCGGGGTGGACTTCGACGCCGTGCCGGGCCTGACCGACCCGCTGGTGATGCCACACGCCTGGAAGGCCGGTGCGCAGACCACCGCGCTGGCCAGCCAGCTCAACGCGATGAAGGCCGGCGGCACGGTGGTGCTGACGATTCCGAAGGCACCCTACCGCTGCCCGCCGGGGCCCTACGAGCGTGCCTGCCTGCTGGCCGACTGGTTGAAGGTCAAGAAAAAGGGCAGCAAGCTGATCGTGCTGGATGCCAACGCGGACATCCTGGTGGAGAAGGACAACTTCACCAGCGCCTTCCTGGGGCTGCACGGCTCGGTGATCGAGTACCGCAACAACGTGGCGATCGACCACGTCGATCCCGCCACCCGCACGCTGTACTTCACCGGCGGAGGCAGCCTGAAGGCCGACGTCGTGAATCTGATTCCCCGCCAGCGGGCCGGCGCCCTGGTGGCCGCCACGGGTTTGGCCAATGCCACCGAGGGCCGCTTTGCCGCCGTCAACGTGCTCGACTATTCGAGCACCGCGGCGCCCAGCAAGGTGCACGTGCTGGGTGATGCCAGCGCCACCACGCAGCCCAAGGCTGGGCACATCGCCAATCAGGAGGCCAAGGTCTGCGCCGACGCGCTCACCCGCATCTTCGCCGGCGGCTCACCCGACCCGGCGCCGGTCACCAATTCGGCATGCTTCTCGACCATCACGATGTCGAAGGCGTCCTGGCTGCACAGCTTCTTCCAGTACGACCCGGTCAGCCGGACCATGGTCGGTGTGGCGGCCGGCAGTGGGGCCTCGCTGGGCTGGGATGCGGACGGCTTCGAGGACATGGGGACCTGGTTCAAGGCGCTGATGGCCGACAGCTTCGCCTGATCGGCCCCGATCGGGATCGGCGTTGCCGATCCCGGTCTCCCTCCTGCGATCGGTCTTTGCTTTACCCGCGCGGCCGCCTGGGCGGCACCGCAGGGGGGGCGCGGTGACTCAAAGGTCCATCAGGCAGGACACTGTATCGGCGCCACGTCGGTTCAGCGACACGACACGGCGCTGGACCTGGCGACCGAACAGCCAGACCGACGTTGCCTCCGCGATGCGCTGCTGACCGAGTCGCTCGGCCACCCGCAGTGCCGCGGCATTGGTGGCCGAGCGCCAGGCCAGGTGCCGGGTCATCCCCAGATCCAGCGCGTGGTTGTCCGCCAGCCGGTTGAGCGCCTGGCTCAGCCCACGACCCCGCCAGGGCCGCAGCGTCACCGCATCGAAGGTCAGGAACTCGCCGGGCAGCAGGCGCAGCTTCAGGCCGATTTCGTCGACCGGCTGGGTTTCGAAGGCCATCCAGACCATCGCGATGACCTTCTCGCCCTGGAGCGCCAGCATGATCTGCTTGCCATCGGCGATGCGCCGGTCCACCACCCGCGCCGGCAGCTGGAACTCCTCCACCAGCTGGCGGCGGTACATCCCGATGTTCACCGCATCGACCAGCACGAAGCCGTAGGACCGCGCGAGTTCGTCCGGCACATCCAGCGGCTCGAGCGGGACGTCGTTGGAAAAGAAGATCAGCCGCTCGCGGCGCAGGATGCCGTAGGTCAGGCGCCGCCACAGCTTGGTGAGGAACAGGCGCGGGCCGTCCTGACGCAACACCCGCCACAGGCTCGGCGCGGCGCGTTCGGGCGTCGTCGAGGCGGCGCTCTCGGCCGACTTCGGTTCCAGCCCGCCCTGGCGCACCCGCCCCGGCGGGTCGGCAAGGACCGGTGTTCTGACCGTGTCGGGCTGTGGCAGCATGTCTCTATATATGGGAAATTGTCCCATTTGATATGCTAGTGCATCGGGGCCCGTTGCGCGCACTGCCTGTGTGAACCGCAGGCAAAGTGGCCATGAAGCGGGGCAGCGCCGGGTTGGCGGGCGTTGCGTGGTGAATTTTCATTTTAGGTGGCGGCTTCGGCCTGGTCCGACTCACTTACGGTTGGACACTCGACCGTCACGGACAGCCCCCCCAATTCCGCAGAGCGGCCGACTTGCAGCTGCGCCTGATGCACCGCCGCCACACGGCGCACGATCGACCAGCCCAGCCCGCTGCCGCTCTGACCACTGCCGAGTACGCGGAAAAAGCGTTCGCCCAGCCGCTGCAGCTCGGCCTCGGCGAGCCCGGGACCACTGTCCTCGACGACGAGGCGCGCACGCCCCGCCTGCTCGCTCAGCCGCAGCGCGACGGTGGCGCCGGGCGGGCTGTAGCGGATCGCGTTCTCGACCAGGTTGCGCACCAGCACGGCCAGCAGTGTGGCGTTGCCCTGCACCGGGCAGGGGGCATCGGCATCGAATTCGAGGGTCTGGTCCTTGTCCAGCGCCAGCGGCGCGAGCTGGGCCAGCTCGCGCTGCACGACGGCGCGCAGGTCCTGGCTGGCCATCTCGGGGCTGGCGCCGGCCTCCAGCCGCGACAAGGTCAGCAGCTGCTCGACCAGCCGGGTGGCGCGGTCGCAGCCTTCCAGCGTGGCGAGCAGCGCGTGGCGCCGCTCGGGCACGCCGCTTTCACCGAGCGCAACCTGCGCCTGGGCGCGGATCGCGGCGATGGGCGTGCGCAGCTCGTGGGCCGCGTCGGCGGTGAAGCGGCGTTCCGATTCCATCAGCTCGGCGATGCGGGCAAAGAGCGTATTCAGTGCGTCAAGCAGGGGCTGCATCTCGGCTGGCGCCTGGTCGACGGTCACGGGCTGCAGGTCGAGCGGGCGGCGCTGGGCAACCTGCCGGCCCAGCTGCCGCAAGGGTGCGACGCCACGGTAGATCGCCCACCAGGCGGCCAGCGCCAGCAGGGGCAGCGACAGCACCACGGGCCAGAGCGTGCTGCGCAGCACCGCGCGCAGGATCTCGCTGCGCGAGTCGACGCGCTCGCCGACGTAGACCTGCACGTCCTGGCCGACGCCGCGTGCGGCGAAGACGCGCCAGCGCGTCGGCGTCAGGCCGGCGTCCGGGTCACGGGTGGCGGGGCTGTCGAGAGTGACGGTGCGAAAGCCGCTGTAAAACTGCTCGTCGAGGTCGATCATCGGCTTGCGCGGCGCGTTGGTCGAGCGGGCGATCAGCCGGTGGTCCTGAAAGACCTGAAAGGCGACGCGCGGCGAGTAGCGGTGCAGCAGCGGGGCGTCCGGGTAGGGGGCCTCGTCCGGGCGATCGTGGTCACGCAGGACGGCCTCGTGGGTGCGGGTCTGCTGAACGATCAGCAGCGAGGCCGCCTGGGCCAGGTGGCCGTCGAGCAGTTCGTCGAGCTCGACGCGCGCGTCGAACCAGGTCGCCAGGGCGCTGGCCAGCCACACCCCGGCCATCACCCCCAGGACCAGGACCAGCAGGCGGGCCTGGAGCGAGCGGGGCATCAGGATGGTGTGCACGGCGGCTGCCCCGGGCGGGTCCGTTCAGGTGGGCGTGCGCTCTCGCGCCACGCGATAGCCAACCCCGCGCACGGTCTGGATGAAGGCACTGCCCAGCTTGCGGCGCAGGTGGTGGATGTGCACCTCCACGGTGTTGCTCTCCACCTCCTGGCCCCAGCTGTAGACGTGCTGCTCGATCTGCTCGCGCGAGAGCACCCGCCCGGCATTGAGCATCAGCGCGTGCAGTACGTCGAACTCGCGCACCGACATCGTCACCGGCTGGCCGCGCAGCAGCACGCTGCGCCCGGCCGGCTCGAGCGTCACCTCGTCGACCACCAGGGCCTCGCTGGGCTGGCCGTGCGCGCGCCGCACCAGGGCGCGCAGCCGCGCAGCGAGCTCGTCGAGGTCCACCGGCTTGACCACGTAGTCGTCGGCGCCGGCGTCCAGCCCGCGGATGCGGTCGGGCACCGCGTCGCGGGCGGTCAGGACCAGCACCGGCGTCGTGACGCGGGCGCGCCGCACGGACGCGAGCACCTCCAGCCCGTCCAGGCGGGGCAGCCCCAGGTCGAGCACGGCCGCCTCATGGATGGCCGAGCGCAGTTCGCGTTCGGCGGCTTCGCCGTCACGGACCCAGTCGACCTGGAAGCCGCGCTGGCGCAGGCCGGCACGCAGGCCGTCACCGAGTTGGGGATCGTCTTCAGCAAGCAGGATGCGCATGGTCCGAGGATTGTCCCGCGTCGCCCGAGGCGAAGGAATGGCGAGCGAGCGGTCGAACGCCCATTCGTCCGCAGCCTCTCCCAGCCTGGCACCCCGGCCCCCGGGAAGCAGGGGGAGGCGTTGTGCAAGCCCTTGACCGCCGTCTCAGTTTACGGCAGCGGGCCCGGTGGCCAGCGGCCGAAGGCGCGCCTGCGGCACCGCCAGCGTCACGTCACTGCGCGGCTCGGCCACGCAGGGCAGCACCTCGCCCGCGGCCCGCTCCTCGGCACTCAGCCCGGGCCAGGGCACGCGGTAGTCGACCTCGCCCGCCAGCAGACGGCAGCGGCAGGCGCGGCAACTGCCGTTCTGGCAGGAGCGTGGCAGGTCGATGCCGGCTGCGCGCGCCGCCTGCAGCAGCGTCGCGCCCGGTGGCGCCGGCAGGTCCCAGCCGGCGGGCTCGATGCGCAGGCGGTGCACGCGCGGATCAGTCCTCGGCCTCGACGTCGGTCTCGGCCGCCCTCTCACGCACGAAGGTCACCGGCACCGGGCTGGCCTTGAGCACCGCATGCGACACCGAGCCGAGCAGCGCGGCCGACAGGTCGCCGCTGCCGTGCGCGCCCATCACGATGGCGTCGCAGCCGTTGCGCTCGGCCATCTCGACCAGCACGTTGGCCGGGTCGCCGCTGGCCACCTCGGTCTCGTAGTCGACCCCGGCGGCGTCGAGCAGCGCCTCGGCCGAGGCGACCAGGTCCGCACCGGCGGTGGCGCGCACCTCGCGCAGCACGTCCGGGTCGTGCGCGGTGACCACCTCGTAGAGCGTGGCCGGCTCCTGCACGTTGCCGACCACAAAGCTCGCCTTCAAGCCCTCGCGCACCAGTTGCAGCGCATGCCGCACCGCCTGCAGTGCGAGTTCCGAACCGTCGACTGCCAGCAAGATCTTCATCGGGAACCTCCTGGCGCGATCCTAGCCGCAGTGCGTGGACGGACTTTGTCGGGGCTCAGGAGCCGTGCAATCGGCGCGGCCCGCGCAGGCCCGGTCAGCGCAGTGGGGGCCTGATCGGCGACACTATCGGTTTTGCATCGGTGGCAACGTCGGCCCGTTGTGCGGGCTGCGTTGGTGTTCCATGGCTCAAGACGACGAAAAAACCCGCATCGACAACGACGGCCTGCGCTACAAGAGCAAGGCCCCTGGCTCCCCCTTCGGCGGCAAGGGGGCCTTTGTGAGCGGCACGATGTCCTGCCTGCTGTGTGGCAAGCACCGTCCGCGCTCCATGCTCAAGGGCAAGCAGGTGCTGGGCAAGACCCAGATGGTCTGCTCGCCCAACTGCAAGGAGTTGGACCAGATCCTCGCCGCGGCGAAGACCTGATTCCGTTCCCTCCCGCGTCCCCGGCCTCGGCCGGGGCGCCGGGATTCGCCGCCCGTGCCGGGTGATGCGCGCCCATGAACCTCAAGCAGCTCGAGTACTTCGTCCAGGTTGCCGAGCTGGGCAGCTTCAGCCGGGCCGCCCAGGTGCTGGACATCGCCCAGCCGGCGCTCAGCCGCCAGGTTCGGGCCCTCGAAATCGAACTGCACGAGACGCTGCTGCTGCGCAACGGCCGCGGCGTCGCGCTCACCGAGCCCGGCCGACGCCTGTTCGAGCACGGCGTCGCCATCCTGCAGCACGTCGCCCAGGCCCGTGAGGACATGGGCGCCAGCCGCGATGAGCCGGTGGGGCGCCTGACCGTCGGGCTGCCGCCCAGCCTGGGTCGTCGCCTGACGCTGCCGTTGATCGACCGCTTCCGCAGCGGCCTGCCGCGTGCCCGCCTCGCGGTGGTCGAAGGGCTGACTGCCCACCTGGCCGAGTGGATCACCTCCGGCCGCGTCGACCTGGCCCTGCTGCACAACCCCGAGCCGCACCCCGCCCTGGACGTGACGCCGGTGCTGCAGGAACACCTCTGCCTGGTCTCGCCGCTGCCCGCCGACGCCGAACCCGGCGGTGCGGCTGCGCCGATCCCCTTCCGCGAGCTGGCCGGCTACGCCCTGGTCGTGCCCGAGCGCCAGCACGTCGTCGGCGCGATGCTCGAGACCCAGGCCACCCTGGCCGGCATGCGGCTGAACATCGCCTGGGAGGTCTCGAGCGTGCCGGCCATCATCGACCTGGTCTGCGCCGGCTATGGCCACGCCATCCTGAGCTCCAGCGCGGTGGCTGCCTCCGGCCGTGAGGACGATCTGCTCGCCCGCCCACTCGTCGAGCCCAGCCTGACCAGCGTGATCTGCCTGGCCCGCTCGGCCACCAAGCGCCCCTCGGCGCTGATGCGCGAGACCCAGCGCATCCTGCGTGAGCTGATCACCGCCATGCCGCTGGGCGGCGTCCCGCCGGCCTGAGTGGGCCGACCGCCGCCGGGTCCGACCATGCCTTGGTGCGATAACAGCTAGATACCCCCCATCCTGGACGGCATGGCGAGGGGCTCAGAGAATCCGGGCTCCTTCAGTTATCGATGCTGGGTGACCTTGCCATGCAGCCTGCCGGGATCCGCGGAATATCTTCGATGGCCACGCGAGCGCTGCTCGACGAGCTGGCCACGGCCTACAGCGCCGAGACCGGCGTGCCGGTGGCGATCGAGTCGGTCGGCGGCGTCGACGCTGCCCGTCGCGTCCAGGAGGGCGAACCCTTCGACGTGGTGATCCTCTCGGCCGAGGCCATCGACAAGCTCATCGCCGCCGGGCGCGTGCTGCCCGGCAGCCGCGTCGACCTGGTGCGCTCCGGCGTCGCGGTGGCGGTGCGCGCCGGCGCGGCCCACCCCGACCTGTCCAGCGAAGAGGCCGTCAAGGCCGCGGTGAGCGCCGCCCGCACGGTGGGCTACTCCACCGGCCCGAGCGGCGTGGCCCTGGCCAAACTCTTCGAGCGCTGGGGCCTGGCCGAGGCGCTCAAGGACCGCACCGTCGTCGCCACGCCCGGCGTGCCGGTGGGCGCGCTGATCGCCCGCGGCGACATCGAGCTGGGCTTCCAGCAGCTCTCGGAGCTGATCCACGTCCAGGGCATCGACCTGCTGGGTGCCCTGCCCGAGGCCATCCAGATCACCACCACCTTCTCCGCCGGCGTGTGCAGCAGCAGCGCCCAGCCCGACGCGGTGCGCGCGATGCTGAGCTACATGGCTTCGCCCGCCGCCGCCCCCGCCAAGCAGCGCCAGGGCATGGACCCGGCCTGAGCCGGCCGCCTGCCCCGCGCCCTTCGCCCCCCATTCCGACCTGAACTCTCCAGGAGACCCGCCCCATGATCATCGACGTCCACGGCCACTACACCACCGCGCCCAAGGCGCTGGAAACCTGGCGCAACCAGCAGATCGCCGGCATCAAGGACCCCGCCGTCATGCCGAAGGTCGCCGACCTGAAGATCAGCGACGACGAGATCCGCGAGACCATCGAGACCAACCAACTCGCCAAGATGCGTGAGCGCGGCAGCGACCTGACCATCTTCAGCCCGCGCGCGAGCTTCATGGCCCACCACATCGGCGACTTCAACGTCAGCTCGACCTGGGCGGCCATCTGCAACGAGCTCTGCTACCGCGTCAGCCAGCTCTTCCCGGACCACTTCGTGCCGGCCGCCATGCTGCCGCAGAGCCCGGGCGTCGACCCCGCCACCTGCGTGCCTGAGCTGGTCAAGTGCGTCGAGCAGTACGGCAACGTCGGCCTGAACCTGAACCCGGATCCCTCCGGCGGCCACTGGACCAGCCCGCCGCTGTACGACCGCCACTGGTACCCCATCTACGA
>DAOLLE010000018.1:0-15788 GCA_035331205.1 Burkholderiaceae bacterium | reverse complement strand
CCCCCGGATCGCCTGGCGGATGCGGTTCTCGTTCTCGATCAGGGCGAAGCGCACGTGCGTGTCGCCGTGGTCGCCGAAACCGATGCCCGGGCTGACGCAGACCTTGGCGCGCTCCATCAGCAACCGGCTGAACTCCAGCGAGCCGAGGTGGGCGTACTTGTCGGGGATCTTGGCCCAGATGTACATCGAGGCCTTCGGGCACTCGACCGGCCAGCCGGCCTCGATCAGGCCCTTGTAGAGCACGTCGCGGCGCTTCTGGTAGCTCGCGGCGATGTCCTTGACGCATTGCTGGTCGCCCTCGAGCGCGGCGATCGCCGCCACCTGCAGCGGTGTGAAGGTGCCGTAGTCGTGGTAGCTCTTGATGCGCGCCAGCGCGTGCACCAGGTCCGGGTTGCCAACCATGAAGCCCACCCGCCAGCCGGCCATGTTGTAGCTCTTGGACAGGGTGAAGAACTCCACCGCCACGTCCTTGGCGCCAGGCACCTGCATGATCGACGGCGCCGTCCAGCCGTCGTAGACGATGTCGGCGTAGGCCAGGTCGTGCACCACCAGGATGTCGTGCTTCTTGGCCAGCGCGATCACGCGCTCGAAGAAGCTCAGCTCGACGCACTGCGCGGTGGGGTTGCTCGGAAAGCCCAGGATCATCATCTTGGGCTTGGGGTAGCTGCCGCGGATGGTGCGCTCGAGCTCGGCGAAGAAGTCCACGCCCTCGACGATGGGCACCGAGCGGATGTCCGCCCCGGCGATCACCGCACCGTAGATGTGGATCGGGTAGCTGGGGTCGGGCACCAGCACGGTGTCGCCGCGGTCCAGCGTGGCGAGCATCAGGTGCGCCAGGCCCTCCTTGGAGCCGATGGTGACGATGGCCTCGCTGTCCGGGTTGATCTCGACGCCATAGCGCTGGCGGTACCAGTGCGAGATCGCCCGGCGCAGCCGCGGGATGCCCTTGCTGGCCGAGTAGCCGTGCGTGTCGGGGCGCTGCGCCACCTCGGTGAGCTTGGCGACGATGTGCGGCGGTGTGGCCCCGTCGGGGTTGCCCATCGAGAAGTCGATGATGTCCTCGCCACGCCGGCGGGCGGCCATCTTGAGCTCGGCCGTGATATTGAAGACGTAGGGGGGAAGGCGATCGATGCGCGCAAAGCGGCGCTTGCCGGAGACGGCAGACGACATGGTGCTGACTTTCACGTGGGCGCCCGGAACCGTCCGAGCGACGTGGCCGCAGGGAGCGGCCGGGGCAGATCTTAAGGGCACACGCCGCGATGGCAAGCCCCTGTGGCGGGTGCGCCGCAGATCGTCGTGGCCAAGCGGATTGCGCCGGCCTCCCCCGAAAGGTGGGGCCGAGGGTTTACGCGAGCCCCTGGGACTTCTCGCAGATCCGGCCGAGTGGCACGATGGGAGCGCGCCACCGGTCGGTGGCACGGCAATCCCTGCCACGTTGCCAGGAGAGGAGACCGCCATGGCCCGTCGAACGCCCTCCGAGTGCCTGAGCGCCCCGGGACCGAAGAAGATCCTCACCTGCGACGGTGGCGGCATCCTCGGGCTGATCAGCGTGGAGATCCTGGCTCGGCTGGAAGCCGAGTTGCGCGACGCCACCGGCAACCCGCAACTGGTGCTGGGCGACTGGTTCGACTTCGTCTGCGGCACCAGCACCGGCGCGATCATGGCCGCCTGCATCTCCGCGGGCATGAGCGCCGAGCAGATCCGCCGCTTCTACGTCGACAGCGGCAAGGACATGTTCACCAAGGCGGCCTTCTTCAAGCGGCTGAACTTCCGCTACGAGGACGAGAAACTGGCCGCCAAGCTGCGCAGCGAACTGGCAAGCGCGCTGGACGCCAATGGACCCGCCGAGCGGCCGGAGTGGGCTGGCACGCTGGGCGACACCCGGCTGCGCACGCTGCTGATGATGGTGATGCGCAACCACAGCACCGACTCGCCCTGGCCGGTCAGCAACAACCCGTACGCGAAGTACAACCAGCGCGTGCGCAAGGACTGCAACCTGGACCTGCCGCTGTGGCAACTGGTGCGCGCCAGCACCGCGGCACCGACCTACTTCCCGCCGGAGGTGGTGACCTTCGCACCCGGCACGGACAAGGAGTACCCGTTCATCTTCGTCGACGGCGGGGTGACCACCTACAACAACCCAGCCTTCCTGGCCTTCCAGATGGCGACGGCGGCGCCCTACAAGATGAACTGGGCCACCGGAACGGACAAGCTGCTGATCGTCTCGGTCGGAACCGGCGGCGCCGCGAACGCCCGGCTGAACCTGAAGACCGACGACCTGAACCTGATCGACCACGCGCAGAACATCCCGGGCGCGCTGATGAACGCCGCCAGCGCCGGCTGGGACATGGCCTGCCGCACATTGGGCGAGTGCCGCTACGGCGGCCCGATCGACCGCGAAGTGGGCACGATGTGCCCGCCCGAGGTGCCGGCGCCGACCAGCACGGTACCCAAGCAGTTCGTCTACCTGCGCTACGACCCGGACGTGAGCCAGGCCGGCCTCGATGCGCTGGGGCTGACCGGACAGGTCAAGCCCGAGCAGGTCCAGACGCTCGACAGCGTCGACCACATCCCTCAGATCCAGCAGGTCGGCCAGACCTTTGCCGCCCGAGCGGTGCGCGACGAGCACCTGCGCGGCTTCGTGTGACAGGAACCAGGCAGAACTGACGACATGAAGCCCCACGCCTTCATTGCGATGCCGTTCGGGCGCAAGACCGGGCCGGACGACAAGACCGAGCTGGACTTCGACCGCATCTTCGAGGCCCTGTTCCGGCCCGCGCTGGAGAAGGCCGGCTGCGAGGTCTTTCGCGCCGACGAGGAGCAGCGCGCCGGCGACATCCGCACCGACATGTTCCAGGAGCTGCTGGTGGCCGACTTGGTGCTGGCCGATCTGACGATCGCCAACCCGAACGTCTGGTACGAGCTGGGCGTGCGCCACGCGCTGCGTGCCCGCGGCGTGGTGCTGGTCTACGGCAGCCTGCCGGGCGGCCAGTCGGTCAAGGCCTTCGATGTCTACACGGACCGCAAGCTGCGCTTCGACCTGTCGGCCCAGGGCGTGCCCGACCCGGCAACGCTCGACGCGTCGATCGACGCGCTGGCCACATTGGCGCGTGAGACGCTGGCCAGCTCGACGCGCCGCAAGGTCAGCCCGGTCTATACCCTGCTGCCGAATCTGGAGGAACCGCGCTGGAACAAGCTGCTGCTGGAGCAGGACAACGAGTTCAGCGACGCCTACAAGCGCTGGGACCAGCGCGTGACCGTCGCCAAGAAGAAGAACCTGCCGGGCGACATCATGACGCTGGCCGGCGAGACGCCCACCCGGGCGCTGGCGCTGGAAGCCTGCCGCGCCGCCGGCAACAGCCTGCTGACGCTGGGCCACCCCGGCCTGGCGCTCGAGCAGTTCGAAGCGGCGCTGAGCATCCATGAGCAGGATCTGGCCTGCCAGCAAAAGAAGGCCGTCTGCCTGGGCCGGCTCAGGCGCTTCGAGGAGGCGCGCACCTGGCTGGACGCGCTGCGCGAAGAACGGCCGCGGGATGCCGAGACCCGCGCCCTGTCCGGCCGGGTGGACAAGGAGGAATGGATCTCGCGCTGGCGGCCCGAAGGCGCGGGCCCGATCGAGCCAGGCAGCCTGCGCGAGGTCGCCGCGCAGGAGGATGCCGTGCTCGCCGAGGCCATCGACCCCTACCTGCAGGCCTTCCGGCTCGACCCTTCGCACTACTACTCGGGCATCAATGCGCTGACCTTGTTTCGGCTGCGCCAGCACCTGGACGGTGACATCGATACCAAAACGCTGGCGGAGTTGGAAGGCGGGCTGCGCTGGTCGATCGACTGCGCACTGGCGGCCAACGGCAAGGACTACTGGGCACGGGCCTCGCTGGCCGAACTGACCCTGATGACCGCCACGGAGGCGACGGCGGTGTCGCGCGACTGGCGTGCCGCGGTGGCGGTGGCGGCGGCCGACAAAGATTGGTTTGCGCTGGACTCGTCGCGCCAGACGCTGGTGATGCTGCAGCAGCTGGGCTTCCAGCCGGCGCGGACGAAGGTCGCGCTGGACATCGTCGAGCGCGAGATCACCCGGCTGACGCCGCCCATCCTGCCGCGGCAGGTGCTGCTGTTCTCCGGCCACATGATGGACGCGCCGGATCGGCCCACGCCGCGCTTTCCGCCGACGATGGAGACGGCCGTGGCCGAGCGCCTCGCCGTCGCGCTGGCCGACCTGGACGCCGGCGCGCGGGACCTCGCCCTGTGTCAGGCAGCCGCCGGCGGCGACCTGCTCTTCCTGGAAGCCTGCGTGCAGCGCGGCGTACGCTGCCAGGTGCTGCTGCCCTTTCCGGAGCCCGAATTCATCCAGAACTCGATGCTGCGCAGCGCCCACGGGGAAGACTGGCGCCGTCGCTGGCTGCTGCTCAAAGGCCGCCTGGGCCTTGCGCCGCGCTGCATGCCCGACGAGCTCGGCCCGCTGCCCAAGGGCGTGGACCCTTACGAGCGCTGCAACCTCTGGCTGCTCAACACCGCGCTCGCTCAGGGCCCGGACAAGCTGCGCTTCACCTGCCTGTGGAACGGCGCCGGGGGCGATGGCCGGGGCGGCACGCAGCACATGATGTCCGAGGCCCAGCGCCGCACCGGTCAGGTGCACTGGATCGACACCCGCAGCCTCTGACGGCGTCAGGCCGGGTCGCGCCCGGCCTGCGTCGCTTCCCAGCGCCGCCGCGCACGCAGCGCCTCGATCTCGCGCGCCTGCCAAGCGTCCCAGTCGACCAGGCGGCGCGCGTAGAGCTCGCGGTAACGCTGGCGCATGGCCTCGGCGACCCGCCACTCGTGTTCGAGCCAGCCGGCGGACTTCGCAGGCATGCGCCTGCGCGGCTCGGAGCCGGCGGGCGACTTCGGCGCCACCGACAGGGTGGCCGGCGGGAGCGGCAGGGTGTCACCGACGGGCAGGGCTCTGGCTGCGGCAGCGTCCAGCCCGTCGGCCGAGGCGGCTGCAGATACGGGCAGCGCGGACAGCGCCTGCTGCGACACCGGCTGCGCAGCGATCGCGGTGAAGCGGCCCGGCAACTCGTCGCCATGCAGGTCGGCCGCCGGCAGTGCGCTCAGGGTCAGGCCGAGCGCGCCGGCCAGCAGCGGGCGCAGGTTGCGCACCCGCGGCAGCGGCGTCACCCGCGGCGGGCGCAGCGGCTGGACGACCACGACCAGCCCATCGTGCCGATCCTGCCCGTCACGTTGGAGCGCCGGCAGAAGCACCGGCAGCGTCAGCGTGTCGGCAAAGGCCCGCTCTTGCACCGAGGGGCGCAGGCGGTGGCCCAGGACGGCAAAGGAGGGCATGGCGGGCGGCGGCCGATTTGTTACGTTTGTTCACATTTTGCCCAATTCCGACGCCCATGGGCAGCCCTGTCGGTCGATGGCAACGCCGCGTCGGATCCAGCTCAGGCCGCGGGCGGGCCGGCGCTCGGGTCGGCGCTGTCGCTGCCCGAGTCGGCGTCCAGCCCGTCGAACAGGTCCTCGGCGCTCAAGCGGCAGCCGATGCTGGCGCAGTCGAAGGCGGCGGCGCCGCTGAGATCGTGCAGCGTGAACAGCCCGTCGGCACCGCGGCGAAAGAGCTGCACCTCGCGGCTGTCCGGGTCGATCAGCAGGTACTCGCGCAGGCTGTCCAGGCGGCGGTAGGCGGTGAACTTCAGGCCGCGGTCGTAGGCCTCGGTGGAGGGCGACAGCACCTCGGCGACCAGCGTCGGCGCGGTGAACACCTGCTCGGTGCGCAGGTCGCGCGCGTCGCAGGTGACGAAGACGTCGGGGTAGAAGATGTCGTCGTCCACCCGCAGCTTCATCGACTCGGCAAAGACCCGGCAGGGGCTGCCGCGCAGCTGGGCCTTGAGGGTTGAGGCGACGTTCAGGCTCACGACGCCATGCACACGCCGCGCGCCCACCATCGCATAGACCTCCCCGCCGACGAACTCGTGCCGCTCGGCCTGGCGGTTCTCCCAGTCGAGGTACTCGGCCAGTGTGAGGCGGGGCTGGATCTGGGCTTGTCCCATGGCGCGGACTCCGGGTCGGGTTCAGGCGGCGTGTCGGGTGCGCAGCGGCGCGCGCGTGCTGCCGATGATGCCAGCCTCGGCGCTGCGGCGGGGCCGCGCCGTCGTGGATTCGGGCAGAGTCGACCGGCCTGCGCACCGTCGCCCACGCCCGACAGCGGCAGCGGCTGGAGCGGATAAGCCGCATGCAACACTCGAACCCGATGGCCCGGACAATCGGCCCCATGCGCCTGCAACTGCTGTCCGACCTGCACCTGGAAAACGACCCGGCGCGGGTCTTCACCGCCGCGCCCGGCATCGACCTGCTGGTGCTGGCCGGCGACGTCGGCTCCTACCAGGCCCGCTCCAAGTTGATCGGGCGGGACGACGACGGCGGCAACTTCGGCCTGACCCAGTTCTCGCCGCGCCGCGCCGGCTCGCCCTGGCCGCGGGTGCTCTACGTGCCTGGCAACCATGAGTACGACGGCCTGCCGCTGGCCGCCACGCGCGAGCGGCTGCGCGCCACCTGCGCGCGCCTGGGCATCGACTGGCTGGACCGCGAGCTGCTGACGATCGGCGCGGTGCGCTTCATCGGCTGCACGCTGTGGGCCGACTTCGACGCGCTGGCCTCCGAGCAGGTGCTGGCGCTGCAGGCCCGGGGGCTGGCCAGCGGCGCGCTGACCGGCACACCCACGCGCAAGACGCTCGAGCGCCGCCGGCACGAGGCCCGCACCGCGGCGACCGACCCGCTGTCCGCCCTGACACGGCAGCTGCGCGAGCGCGAGAAGGCCTTCCGCGCCGCCAATTTCTACCTCGCCAAGAACAGCTGCCTCGGCGACGACGGCGCGCCGATGCTGGCCGAGGCCCTGCGCGAGCTCGGCCTGGCCGACCAGGCCTGGCTGCGGGCCGCACTGGCCTTGCCCCACGAGGGCCCGACGGTGGTGGTGACGCATTTCGCGCCCAGCCTGCGCAGCGCCGACCCACGCTACGGACTGACACCGGGCACCGCCGGCTTCTGCAACGCGCTGGACGACCTGCTCGACCACGCCGACCTCTGGCTGCACGGCCACCTGCACTGCCCGATCGACTACCAGGCGGGGCGCTGCCGCGTCGTGGCCAACCCGCTGGGCTACGCAGCCAAGGGCGAGCAGGCCGGCTTCCAGCCCGGCTGCGTGTTGACGCTGGGCTGAGCGCGCGCGGACGGTGCGCGAGCGCGAGGCCGGCCGGCCGGCCTGCGACCGCGAAATTGCCAGCTCCGGCAGCGCCGATGCCACTGCACGCGCCCGAAGCACCCCGGGCTGCGCTAACCTCGCAGGCGAGCGCCGCGATCAGGAACGCAGTCCGGGCGCCCGAACGTTCCGCGTCGCTCCGATTCGCCGCCCCTGTCGACCATGCCCCCCGCCAACGCGCCTTCGCCGTCCGAGTCTGCCGCGTCCCCAACCGGTGGCAACGAGGTGCCGGGGCTGCTCGCCCTCGTCACCCCGGTGGCCACCGTCCTCGGCCCCGAGGCATCGCTCGACGAGGCCCTCGAGCGGCTGCTGGCGAGCCCCGATGGCGTCTTGCTGGTCGTTCAGGACGATCGGCCGGTGGGCATCCTGACCCTGCGCGACGTGGCGCGGCTGTACGCGCAGCGTGTCGACCCGGCCGGACGGCGGCTCGCCGAGGTGATGAGCCAACCGGTCCGCAGCCTGGCGGCGGACATCGCACCAGCCCAGGCACTGGCCGTGCTGCGCGCGCACGCGGTGCGGCAGCTGGCGGTACTGGACGAGGCCGGCCGGCTCATCGGCCTGGTCGGCGCCGACGCCCTGCTGCGCGCGCAGGCGCTGGAACGCCAGCACACCGAGGGGCTGGTCGAGCGCACGCGCCAGCGCGCGGTGTTGGACGCCATCCCGGACCTGGTCTGGCTGAAGGACCCGCAAGGCGTCTACCTCGCCTGCAACCCGCGCTTCGAACGCTTCTTCGGCGCCGACGAGGCGGCCATCCTCGGCAAGACCGACTACGACTTCGTGCCGCGCGAGCTGGCCGACCTCTTCCGCGCCAACGACCGCCGGGCCATGGAGCGCGACGCACCCAGCGTCAACGAAGAGGAGATCACCTTCGCCAACGACGGCCACCGCGAGCTGATCCACACGATCAAGACGCCGGTGCGCGACCCCGACGGCCACCTACTCGGCGTCCTGGGCATCGGCCGGGACATCACCGCGCTGCGCCGCGTCGAGGACGAATACCGCTACCTCTTCGCACGCAATCCGGCGCCGATGCTGATCTACGCACTCGACGATCTGGCGCTGCTGACGGTCAACGAGGCCTTCACACAGCTGTACGGCCACAGCGCCGAACAGGCTGGCGGTCTGCAGCTGACCGACCTGTTTGCGCAGGACGACCGCGCCGAGTTGGTGCAGCTGGTGCACGGCCTGCGCGGGCGACACGGCCTGGTCAACACCGGCGAGTGGCGCCACCTGAAGCGCGACGGCACCCGCCTGCACATCGTCGCGCGCTCGCACGACATCGTGCACGACGACCGCGACTGCCGTCTGGTGGTGATCACCGACATCACGCCGCTGCAACAGGGCCGCGAGCGCGACCGCCGCCAGCTGGCGATGCTGGAAAACCTGGCGCGCGGTGAATCGCTGCAGCGCCTGCTCGCACAGCTCACGCGCGACTACGAGGCCACCTTCCCCGGCAGCCTGTGCAGCGTGCTGCTGCTGCGCGACGACGGCCTGCACGTGTCGGTGGGCGCTGCCCCCAGTCTGCCCGCGATCTTCAACACCGCCATCGAGGGCCAGCCCATCGGCCCGACTGCCGGCTCCTGCGGCGCCGCGATGCACCTGCGCCGCCGGGTGATCGTCGAGGACATCGAGCAGCACCCCAACTGGGCGCTCTACCGCGCGGTGGCGCAGGCCGCCAACCTGGGATCGTGCTGGTCCGAGCCCATCATCGCCGCCGAGGGGCAGGTGCTGGGCAGCTTCGCGGTCTACCACGCGGCGCCCTGCCCGCCCAGCGACGCGGAGCTGGCGTACATGAGCTACTCGGTGCAGCTCGCGTCCCTGGCGATCACCCACAGCCAGACGCTGCAGCGCCTGGGCGAGAGCGAGCGCCGCACCCGGGACGTGTTGCACGCCCTGCCCGACCCGGTCTGGTTGAAGGACGAGCAGGGCGTCTTCCTGGCCTGCAACCAGCGCTTCAGCCAACTCCTGGGCCGACCGGTCGGGGCCATCGTCGGCCGCCGGGACCACGAGATCCTGCCGCCCGAGCTCTGGGCCAACCTCGCCTCGGCCGACACCACGGTGCGCGCCAGCGGGCGCGACTTCGCCTTCGAACAGTGGCTGACCAGTGCCACCGACGGCCACCGCGGGTTGTACGAGATCATCAAGTCTCCGCTGTACGACGAGGCCGGGCGAACGCAGGGCATTCTCGGTGTGGCGCGCGACATCACGCTGATCAAGCAGGGTGCGCAGGCCATCGCCGAGCAGGAGCGGCTGGTGGACACGATGTTCGGCCAGACCACCGACGCGGTCACGCTGGCGGACCCGGTGACGCTGCGCTTCGTGAGCTTCAACGAAGCCGCCCACCGCGGGCTGGGCTACACCCGCGAGCAGTTCGCCGAGCTGCGCCCGCAGGACATTCAGATCGAGCACTCGAGCGACCAGATCGTCGGCAACGTTCGGCGGGCACTGGCCGGCGAAACACCGTCCTTCGAAACCCGTCACCGCCGCGCCGACGGCAGTGTGCAGATCGCCCAGGTCACCTTGAAGCGACTGACCTTCTCGGGACGGCCGCTGCTGTCGGTGGTCTGGCGCGACATCACCGAGGCCAAGGCCCACGAGGCGCGCATCCAGCGGCTGAACCAGGCCTATGCGGTGCTCAGTGGCGTCAATGAGGCGATCGCCCGGCTGCGCGATGCCGCGGTGCTGTTCGCCGAAGCCTGCCGCATCGCGGTGCACGACGGCGGCCTTCACCTGGCCTGGATCGGCCGCCTCACCGAGGACGGCCGGGCCCTGCTTCCGGTGGCCCACGCCGGAGCGGGCGAGGACTATGTGCGCAACCTGCACATCACGCTACCCGAGCCGGCGGGCCCCACGGCGCGGGCAATGCTCACCGGCAAACCCGTGGTGGTCGACGACGTGCACACCGACCCGTCGATGCAGCCCTGGCGCAGCCAGGCGCTCGCACACGGGTACCAATCGTCGGCGGCTTTCCCGATCTCGGTGGCCGGGCGTGCGCAGGGCTGTCTGAACTTGTACGCCGCCGAGGCCGGCCACTTCGACGCCGATCAGGTCGGGCTCTACGGCCGGCTGGCGCAGAACCTCGGCTTTGCGCTGGACCTGATCGCCGCCGAGCGCGCCCAGCACAAGGCCCAGATGCTGCGCGACACGCTGATCGAATCGGTGGCGGGGATCTTCTTTGCGATCGACCGCGAAGGCCGGCTGGTGCAGTGGAACCGCCGCGTCGAGGAGCTCACCGGCTTCCGGGGCGAGGACCTGCGTCGCCTGCCTCTGCTCGGCCACTTCGCCGAGGCCGACCGGGCGCGCGTGAGCGAAGGCCTGGCGCGTGGCTTCGCGCAGGGCGAGGCGCGCCTGGAGGCCGAACTGCTCACCCACGACGGCCGCCAGTTGCCCTACCTGTTTGTCGGCCGCCGACTCGACACCGACCCCGAGCCGCTGCTCGTGGGCACCGGGGTGGACATCGGCGAGCGCGTGCGCGCCGAGCAGGAACTGCGGACCTACCGCCAGCACCTCGAAGACCTGGTGGCCACCCGCACCGAGCAGCTCGAGGCCCTCAACCGCCGCCTGCACCGCGAGGACGAGCGCCTGCGCGCCCTGCTGGCGCTCAGCCAGCAGGCCAACCAGCGCGACGAGGCCAGCCTGTGGCAGGGGGGCCTGACGGTGGCGCTGCGCCTGACCGAAAGCCACAGCGGCTGCGTGCTGGCCTGCAGCAGCGACGGGCCGCAGCCACAGCCGCTCGCCCAGGCTGGCCACGCGAACCGCGAGCCCCCCTGCTGCCCCTGGTGGCGTCTGGCGCAGCAGGCCTGCGCCAGCGGCACAGTCGGCCTGTCGCCCGCGGATGAGCGCGACGCCGCCATCGCCGTGCCGATCCTGGAAGACGGGCACCCGATCCTGCTGCTGTGCGTGGCGGGCAAGGCGGGCGGCTACGACCGCGACGACGAGCGCGAGCTCGCCCTGGTCGGCGCGGACCTGTGGAGCATCGTGCAGCGGCGGCGCACCGAGATCGAACTGCACCGCGCCAAGCTCGCCGCCGATGCCGCCAGCCAAGCCAAGTCGGCGTTCCTGGCCAACATGAGCCACGAGATCCGCACGCCGATGAACGCGGTGGTCGGCTTCGCCCACCTGCTGCGCCGCGACCCGCTGACGCCGCGGCAGCTCGACCACCTGGACAAGATCACCGCCGCCAGCGACCACCTTCTGGAAGTGATCAACGACATCCTCGACTTCTCGAAGATCGAGGCGAACAAGGTCGATCTGCAGCGCGAGCACTTCGACCTGCCCGCCAGCCTGGCGCGCATCGCCGACATGATGCAGTCGCGCCTGCGTCACAAGGCGGTGGCGCTGCACGTGGAGGTCGCGCCGGGCACGCCTCGGCGCGTGGCGGGCGACCGGCTGCGGCTCGAGCAGGTGCTGCTGAACCTGGCCGGCAACGCGGTGAAGTTCACCGAGCACGGCCAGGTGACATTGGCCGTGCAGCCAGTGCCCGGCGACGGTGCGCCGCTGCGGCTGGCATTCGAGGTGCGCGACACCGGCATCGGCATCGGCGAGCGGGAGATCGGCCGCCTGTTCGAGGCCTTCGAGCAGGCCGACGTCTCCACCACCCGGCGCTACGGCGGCACCGGCCTGGGCCTGGCGATCAGCCGCCGCCTGGTCGAGCTGATGGGCGGGCGCATCGAAGTGCACAGCCGCCTCGGCGAAGGCAGCACCTTCCGCTTCGAGCTGCCGCTGGAGGCCGCCGCGGACGACGAACCGGACGCCCGGCCCAGCGGCCCGGCGCTGTCGCCCGTCCCCTTGCCGAAGGCCACAGCCGTGGCCGCATCGGACGAACCGACGGCGACCTCCGAGCCTGTGCACGCCGGACCCGCGCCGCTGTTGGGCGCGCGCATCCTGCTGGTCGAAGACAACCCGATCAACCAGGAAGTCGCCTGCGACCTGCTGCACAGCCTGGGCTGCCTGGTGGTGGTGGCCGCCGATGGCGCCGCCGCGCTGCACAAGGTCGAGAACGGCAGCTTCGACCTCGTGCTGATGGACGTGCAGATGCCGGTGATGGACGGCCTGGAGGCCACCACGGCCATCCGCCGCCTGCCCGGGCGGGCACGCCTGCCGATCGTGGCGATGACCGCCAACGCCTTCGCCGAGGACCGTCGCCGCTGCCTCACCGCCGGCATGAACGATTTTCTGATCAAGCCGGTCGAGCCCGCGGCGCTGCGCCAATGCCTGCTGCACTGGCTCGCGGCCGGCCCGGTGGGCACGTCGGTACCCAGCGCGATTGCGTCGCCCGTTGCCTTGCCGGTCGCGCCCGCGGCCGCCGCGACACGCCCGGCTTCCACTGGCGACCGAGCCGATTCAAGGGCGGTACGCGCTGCGCTCGAACACCTGCGCAACCTGCTGACGCTGCACGACACCGAGGCGATCGACGCATTCGCGCAGGCCCAGGCGCTGCTTTGGGCCGCACGCGGCGAGGCCGCGGGTGAACTCGGCAGGCTGCTGCGCGGCTTCGATTTCGAGGCGGCGCTGCAGCGCGTACAGGCCTGGCTCGACGAGACGCCCAGCGGCTGAAGGCCGAACGCCACGCGGCCGGAAGTCACATACGCCGCCACGGAGCGCAGGCTCGGCGCGCCATCGCCCTGAAATGGGCCCGTGGGTGGGCCGATATCCGGGCCATCGAGTTCCGGCTTCGGCCGGAAGATCGAAGGGACTGCCTGTCGATTGCCGGGTCGCGACGCGCAGCCGATCGCCCCTTGCCCGGTCGCCGCATCCCTGCGCGGACCCGAAGCCTGCACCCATGAAATCCCTGTCCATCTCCAAGCGTCTGTGGTTGCCCAACCTGATCGTGGCCGCTGTCATTCTGGTGCTGGCAATCGCGATCGGACTGCGCACCCGCCAACAGGTCGAGGCCGCGCAAACGGCGCAATTGGCCCAGCTGCAGACCATCGAGGCGGCGACCCAATGGGCCGGCCTGACCGAGGCCAACGCCACGCGTGCGTTGGCGGCCGTGATGAGCGCCGACGCCCAGCTGAGCAGCAAGCTCAAGGGCGACATGGACGACACCTCGGCCCAGATCTCCGAACTGCAAAAGGCCATCGAGGCGCGCATCACTCAGCCTGAAGAGCGCGCCGCGCTGGACCGCGTCGGCCAGGCCCGCAAGGCCTACGTCGACCTGCGCAAGCAGGTGCTGACCCAGCGGGGCGACGCAGCGGTGCCCGAAGACCAGGTTCAGGCCCTGCGCGCGCGGCTGAACAGCTACGTGAAAACACAGCGCGACTTCGTGGCGCTGCAACATGCGCGGGCCACCCAGCAGTCGATGGCGGCGGCCGAGCAGCGCATGGCCACGGTCTACCTCGTCATCGGCGTGATGCTGCTGCTGTGCGCGATGCTGCTGGCCTCCACCGCGATGTCGGTGCGCGCGATCATCGCGCCGCTGCGCGCCGCCCGCAACGCCACCGACCGCATCGCCGGCGGCGACCTGAGCGGACAGATCGACAGCGATCGCGACGACGAGATCGGCGAACTGATGCACGGCCTCGACCGCATGACCGCCTCGCTGCGCCAACTCGTCACCGAGGTGCGCTCCGGCGCCGCCAGCATGCAGATCGCCAGCTCGGAGATCGCCTCGGGCAACGCCGACCTCTCCACCCGCACCGAGCAGACCGCCGGCAGCCTGCAGGCCACCGCCGGCTCGATGTCGCAGCTCACCGTCACGGTGCAGCAAAGCGCCGACTCTGCAGCACAGGCCAACCAGCTGGCCTCCTCGGCCGCCGACACCGCCGCACGCGGCGGCGAGGTGGTCAGCCAGGTGGTCACGAACATGGAGGAGATTGCCGCCTCCAGCCGCAAGATCGGCGACATCATCGGCGTGATCGACGGCATCGCCTTCCAGACCAACATCCTGGCGCTCAATGCCGCGGTGGAAGCCGCCCGCGCCGGTGAGCAGGGCCGCGGCTTTGCGGTGGTGGCCGGCGAGGTGCGCGCGCTGGCGCAGCGCTCGGCCGGTGCGGCGCGCGAGATCAAGTCGCTGATCGGCGCGTCGATGGACACCGTCGAGCAGGGCTCCAAGCTGGTGCAGGACGCCGGCGTCACGATGACCGACCTGGTCGCCTCGGTGCGCCGCGTCACCGACATCATCGGCGAGATCAGCGCCTCGGCGCGCGAGCAGAACGAGGGCATCCGCCAGGTCAACCACGCCGTCACCCGCCTGGACGAGATGACGCAGCAGAACGCCGCGCTGGTCGAGGAAAGCGCCGCCGCGGCCGACTCGATGCGCGAGCAGGCCCAGCGCCTGAACCAGCTGGTGCTGAAGTTCGAGGTGGGCACGCACGACGGCCTCGGCAGCCCGGCGTCGACCCACACACCCGCTCTGGGCCACGCCATGCACACGACCCACACGGCCCATACAGCCCACAAGGCGGCCAAGCCCCACAGCGCGCACGTCAAGACGCCTGCCGCGGCCAAACCGGCTGCTGCAGCGCCTAAGCCAGCAACCGCACCCGCGGCGTCCGCAGCGGCATCGGCAGCGGCCATGCCACCGGCGCCCGCTCCGGCGATGCCGGCCGCGGTGGCCAGTGCCGCCGTCGGCGACGACTGGGAAACGTTCTGACGCCTCCGCCCGGCCCGTCGGTCCGGCGTGCCCGCCGTCCTCGGCGACACTGCCACCCATGACCGACGACGCCGGCTCCCAGATCCTGATCCCCGACGCCTTCCGCGCCCTCTACTCCGACCGGCGCGGTCGGCTCACCGTCGCGCGCGAGGAACTCGCCGCACGCGCCGAGCTCTGTGAAGACCTCGCCCAGCAGCTGCAGGACACCGCCCGGCAGCTGCACTTCGACCTCGGCGTGTCCGAGGACGCGGTGCTCGACCGCCTGCACGACACGCTGGCCCATCCCGATGCCGGCCTGCGCGAGGCCGAGCTGCCCTGGTTGATCGGCCGCATCGGCGAGCTGCTCGGCTGGGAGGCCAGCCGCTGGTGGGCCGCGGCCGACCCGAACGGATCCGCCGAATAAGGCGCGCCTCAGGGCGCCGACCGACGGCCCGCCGCCGTTCAATGCGCCCTCAGGACGCCTTCTGCGGCTCGCGCAGGAAGATCTCGACGCGGCGGTTGTGCGCTCGCCCGTCGGCGCTGGCGTTGTCGGCCACCGGCTGACGCTCCCCGCGGCCCTCGACCGCGATGCGGCTGGCCGCCAGGCCCTGGGTCACCAGCCGGTCGCGCACGCTCTCGGCGCGCTCGCGGCTGAGGGCGTTGTTCAACGCGTTGCTGCCGCTGCTGTCGGTGTGGCCGACCACCTGCACCAGCATCGTGCCATCCAGCCCGTGGGCGAACTTGTCCAGCAGGGCCGCCAGTTCGGGCTTGACGTTGGCGCGGCCGACGTCGAAACCCATGTCCGCCGGAATGTTCAGCTTCAGCTGGTTGTCCGTCGTGCGCACGACGTCGACGCCCGTTCCGCGCGTGGCCTGCTCCATCGCGTGGCGCTTGTCTTCCATGCGCTTGGACCAGAGGTTGCCGGCCACCGCGCCGAGTGCGCCGCCCACCACCGCGCCGGTGCCGGCCTTCCCGCCGGTG
>DAOLLE010000017.1:0-15791 GCA_035331205.1 Burkholderiaceae bacterium | reverse complement strand
GCACCGCTTCGTAGTCTTGTCCGCCGTAGAAGATCCCGAGGACTGACACGGTCCGTGTACCGTCGTCGACGGCATAGGCGATCAAGGTGCGACCCTTGTGGTGGGTAACGCGCAGGCCCGGACGGATGTCTTCGCGCGGCACGCCGCGCATTGGAAAGAGCACGAGCCCCTCGCAGGTCGCGACCACCGCGCCGGTGTAGCGCTGGGCGACCGCTGCTGACCTGCGCTCTGCCACGTACCCGAACAGTTCCTCGAGCTGGTCACCGGCCTCGGGTGCGAAGACGATGCGGTAGGGGATCAGCCCTTGGGGGTCGCCTTCCGGGTCACCCTCGCGTGCGCGGCGGCCAGTCGCGCCTTGACGGCGCCGACCGCCAGTGCACGCGACGGGTCCGCCTTCAGCTTGTCGTAGGCCGCGGTCACGTCCTTGCGCAGCCAGTCCTCGACGGCCCTGTCCCGGGCCAGCAGGACACGCAGGCCATCGCGGATCACTTCGCTCTCCGTGGCGTACTCGCCAGCCGCGACCTTCGCCCGCACGGCCTCGGCCATTTCGTGGGGCAGGGTGATGCTGAACTGCTGGGTCGAGCGCATGGCGGTGTGGTCTGCTGGCGTAGGATTTAATCCTACACCCAACCAGACCGACGCGCGCGCCCGCATTCAGCGCGCCCACAGGGTGACCGCCACTGTCCAGGTCGCCGCGGAGGCCATCGCCGCCGCCGCCGCGTGCGTCAGCCACGACTCCCACCTCCACTGCGCGGGCTTCGCTCCCGCTTCAGCGATGGTCCTCAGGCGCTGCAGCGAGGCGCCGAGCTCTGCGCCAAACGCGACGCGCGCAGCGTCGGCCATGGCGCGCGCCTGCACGTCGGCGGATCGCTTCGCCGCCTCGTCGGTGCGTGCGAGGATGTGCTTCACCGCCTGGACCTTGGCCCTCTCGGTCAATGCTGCCACCTGGGCCTCGAACGCGGCGAGCTGGCCCGCAAGCCCGCTGTGCGCATCGGCCAGGGCCTGTCGCGACTGGTCGAGCGCCGGTGCCAGCGCCTCAACCTGCCGGATCAGCCTCTCTGCCTCGCCGAGGGCTTCGACGATGAGCGCTTCGCGCGTCGTACTGGGTTGGTTCATGCGGCTGGGGTCGGCTGCTGGCTCGACGGCACTTGCTTCAGCTGGAGCGCCGCGAAACACGCGTCGAGTTCCGGCACAACGCCACGGGCAAGCCGTTGCACCGCCAGGCAATGGGCCAGCGCCAGCTTGTCGGCTTGCGGTCCAGCCTTGGCGATGAGCGCCTTGTAGTCCGTACGGTCGGCCGCCAGTTCGACCAGCGACTGACCGGAGCCACGGACCAGCGCATACACCTCGTTGAACGAAATGCACGCCGCCAGGTTGGGGCGTGCGATGGCCTTCGTGCGGCAGTATGCGAGCAGCGTCTCGAACGTGCGGTCGATGGGGATGTCGTCATCGACCTGGTTGAAGACCACGTGCAGCCTCTCTGGAGGGACTCCGATGCGCGCAAGCTCGGCCAGCGTGGCCGCGGTGTCCTGCTGTTGCTTGCGCGCGGGCACAGTGGGCACGACGAAGCTGTCGAAATCCTGCTGGCTGTCCTGGTAGCGCCGCATGAGCTTGAGCAGCTCTTCGACGTTGCTCGCACCGATGTCGACCACGACGTTGTCGACGCTCTGCAGGAACTCCTGCAGCTGCGCGAACTGCCGGCCGCGGATCGTCACCGGCTGGCCATCGTCGGCGTTGATGCTCTCGACCGCGACGACCTGGCAATCGGGGATGCGCGGGGCGAGCAGATGCCGAGCCACCGTCGTCTTGCCGACGTTGCCCGAATAGTTGATGACAGCGAGCTTCATGATTTCTCCTTCGGGGGGAAGAGGGGATTGCTGTGGTGACGGCTGAAGAACGCCTCGGCTGTCTCCTTGCTTCGGGCAGGCTTGGCGACGCTGTGTGCGCCCACGGCGTGAGTCGCGGGCGCTGTCGCGGACTCGGGCTGCGGCCCCGGCGGTTGCGGCGGAAGCGGGTTGCTCGCTACGGTGCGTACCGAGTGCATCGCGGACACCCGTGCGGCCGTCTTCGTCGCCTCGCGCCGAACGGTGCTGCTGCTCACGTGTACGCCCGCGTCGGCCAGGGCCGCACGGATCGCCTCGAACGTGTAGCCCTGGTCGCGTAGCTGACGAATCTCCGCGGCGAACGCTCGAGCCTTGCGCGTGATTCGTCCCGGGGGACCCGTCGGGGCAAGCTTCATGTCACCGGTCGCGCTCGCTGCCGCGGGACTTGCCTGCCTCTGGCAGGCTGGCCGCGTGCGGGGTGTCTTCACTGCCTGTTCGCATTGCGTGCGCTCCTCGTTCGGTCTTGAGTCGTTCCCGGTGCGCTCCGCGGTCACTGCCAGTCGCTCACGCGTCGGTCTTCGTTCGCTTGGCACGATCTTCGAGCCGCTGCGTGGCTGGCTCTATGCAGCATTTCGGTCGAAATCTCGCAGGCGAGCTGCCTCGATTCGAACCAATACTGGTCTTCAAGGTGAGTGCAGAGATAGGCGGCCTGCCGCCGGTTTCACAAGCGCTTCGCGACCCTCCATTCGTCGGCTCATGAACTCCACTGCCCATGACTTCGTCACGGTCGAGATGCGCGGCTTGAAGGCCGCGCTGGTGGCGCGTGCACAGGCGGAACGGGTGAGCGTGTCGGTGCTGGTTCGCGGCGCGGTGGCGCGCGATCTCGGGCTCGCAGCGGATGGCGAAGCCAGCCGCATGAATGCGCTCACTGCTGGCCCAGCGAGTGCCGCCAGCGTCAAGCTGTCGATCCGGATGACCTCCGAGGAGGCCCGCCAGCTCTCAGCGGGTGCGCGCGCTGCGGGCCTGTCGCGTGGCGCCTACCTGGCCGGCCTGATCGCCAACGTGCCCGTGCTGTCCGCCGCGGGCGGCCGCTCCGAGCACATCGCCGCCTTGATGGCTTCCTGCGCCGAACTTTCGACTCTCAGTCGCAACGTCCATCGCCTGACGGCACTGCTGCGCCAGGCCGATGTGGAGCCGGCCAGGCCTTATCGAGCGATGTTGGACACGCTGGCCGGCGACGTGCGCCGGCACCTCGAGTTGGCCGCCCACGTCCTGGCCGACCTGCAGCCGCAGAGCCGCAGGGCTCGGCCACCAGCTCGATCACCGCAGTGACGAAAGGAGTTCCCATGGTCCAGCATCCCAACATCGATGGCATTCTTGTCACCTGGGGTGATCGGCTCTTCTACCCGGGCAATCGCATCGTCAAGGGACCGCCTCAGCCGCGACTCAGTGGCGAGGCCGCACGCCAGCGAGCGGCTGCCATCCGCCGACGCATCGAGGCCACCGTGTTGCGGCGAGCGCCTCAGGTGATGGTCAAGGTGACGGGAGGAGGGCGGGGCATGAAGGCCATTTCCGCGCACTTCCGCTACATCAGCAAGAACGGCCGGCTGGAGATCGAGGACCAGCGCGGAGAGACGATGCGCGGCAAGGACACCTTGCGCGACCTGGTCGATGAATGGCGCTTCGGCGGTTCCCTGATCCCTGAAGACACCGAACCCGGCCATCGGCGCGAGGCCTTCAACATCATGCTGTCGATGCCGCGCGGCATCGACCCGCTCACCGTTCAGTGGGCAGCACGGGAGTTCGCGAAAGCCGAACTGGCGGACCACAAGTACGTGATGGTGCTGCACGACCATCAGGCGAATCCGCACGTGCATATCAGCGTACGAGCGGAGTCCAGGCTCGGTCGGCGGCTCAACCCGCGCAAGACAGATCTTCACCGCTGGCGCGAGACCTTTGCGGCGAAGCTGCGCGAGCGCGGTATTGAGGCCGAAGCGACGCGACAGGCAACCCGCGGCGCCGCACAACGGTACCCGGCACTATGGCAAGTCAAGGCAGGCGAGGGCAGTCGGCTGCAGAAGCAGCCGCCGACCCTGAAGCATGGCGCCAGTGCTCAGGCCAATCGCCAGGCGGCACAAGCCGCCTGGCGCGAGCTTGCGACCGCGCTTGCCACCACCGGCCGCGAGGAGGATCGGCAGCTTGCGCGCTCGATCGAGATCTTCGCGTCAGGCATGCAGCGGCAAGACCTATCGGCCCCTCAGCGCGAGCAGGGGGGCCCTTCTGCAACGAGTCGCTTGGGGCCGTCGCGGTAGCGCAGAATACTGTAGTTTTGTACAGTTGTGAATTGCTCCCCAGCGCCATGCGAAGCCAGGCCGCGCCATTGCCATGATTCACGTTCATCCGCCCTTGTTGCCTGAGGTGCTGCTCGGTCCGCAGCCAGCCGATCAGCCGAACCTCGAACTCGCGAGCGAGGGCGTGCTGCGCTATGTCTGGAACAGCGCATTTGGTGCGATGCTCATTGAAGTGCGGGACGGTGCGGCGTACGTCAACGGCAAGCGGGTAACCTCAATCCAAGAATTGCGAGCCGACGACTCGCTGATTTGACGGTGCCGTTCACTCGCCTTGGCGCATGTGGATGGCCTATAACGAGCCGGCGCGTCCGACTCACGCCACAATGGACCGAACTTCAGCCAGAGCGTAAGAACCGATGCCATCCCTTTCGAAGCAAGAGTGGCTCTCCTCTTGCTGCACAGAACTAGCCAAGCGTTGGCCCGAGCTCTCTGATGCCAATGGCACACCCAACCGCCTGGCCATGCCCATAGCATTGCGCCTGTGGGCGGAGCACCCTGGCGAGGATCCCGCGGAGGTGGCGGCGCTTTGGCGGCCACCAAAGGTTCGACAAGCTTCGTCCAATCCCTGACGGCTTCGGCTGGGTCGAATCGGAGGAGTGTCGAGGCCGCGCGACTCTCTTGGGAAACACGCGACGCGCGACTTGATTCTTTGCACGCCGTGTCGCGCGCGGCCACCAGAACTCTTCCACGATTGAGCAGGTGAATGGCGTCGGCCTTGCAGCGGTTGCTGTCGCTCGCCCAGTAGTCATCAATGGCCGGTACCTGCTTCCTGGGAGTCGTCGGCTCGGCGCCCATGGCGTCCTGTCACTGACTGCTCAGCAAGGTATAGCTGACCTCGACAGCCGTTTCGCCCGCTAGCGACCATCGAAAGACCGCTCTCTTGAGGAGCGAGCAGGCGCAACCGACCCGAACCGGTCTGTCGGCCTTCTCCAAAGCTGCCCGATGCTCGGACCGACTCCTTCTAGGTTCTGCTTCCGCAATGCAGACGTTCGTGGCTACCAGGACCCGGCCACAAGCGGCCGGCCGTCCTGCGCGCGAAGCTAAGGCCGCAGCGAGCGCCTGGACGACAGCCTTTCGGCGACCTACCTGGATGGCGCTACTTCCCGACCCGGCCAGGCCCTACCCTTGGCGAGCGGCAGCTTCGCAGCTTCGAATCTTCACCCCGATTTCGCTGATGCCGCTCGCAGTATCACCAACCCCAACGGGATCAGTGCGATGCCGGCGATGCACAGCATCACCTGCGCAGCGGACCAGGCTGTCATGCCGGCGATTGCCACGCTGCCGGCAGCCAGGCTGAACACGCCGACATAGATCGGCACGTGGCCGTAGGCCCACAACCGCATGTTGCGGCCGCCGGCTGCACCAACGACTTCGCGCTCGTCGTGCGCGCGGGTCACTTCAAAGTAGCCCAGCCAGGTCAGGAAGACGATCGCCATGCCGCCCAGCGCCGCGGCCACCGCATGACCATGCAACTCCGCACCGTGGTCAAGCGCATGCACCACCGAGGCCACGCCCTCGCCGAGCAGAATGATGGTGAACAGCCCGAAGCGCTCGGGCAGGTGCTCGGGGTGCGGCCGCACCGAGGTGGTGTGGCGCGCCACCCACCAGGGCGAGGCGAGGTCGAGGGCCAGCGCCAGGCCCCACAGCGCCACGCGCGGCGTGGGTGGCAGGGCAACCGACGCCGCCCACAGCGCGGCCTGCAGCAGGTAAAGCGCTGAATAAGCGCGGATCAAACGGTGGGCGCCGTGCCAGCGCCACTCGCGCAGGTAGGCCACCGCCAGCAGCGTCTTGAAGGCGGCGAGCCCCAGCGCGAACGCCGGGCCGCGTGCGCCGTAGGCGTCGGATACGCCGTAGGCGATGACGGTCACCGCGACGATCTGCACCAGCCCCAGCAGCCGCTGGTCGCGCCGCTGCTCGTCGAAGCGGGTGGCATGAAAGGTGTGGCCCAGCCAGCACCACCACATGGCCAGCAACAACAGAGCACTGCCGGCCGCGCCGGTCCAGTCGAAATGGTGCGCATAGGCGCCAGACAACTGCGCCACGGCGACCACGAACACCAGGTCGAAGAACAGCTCGAACCAGGTGGCCTTGCGGCCGTGGACCTGCGGCGGCAGGTCGGCGCCGACAGGCTGTGGGCTCATGAACGCCGGATGCGCGCAAACGCAAAGCGCCGCCCCTGGCCCTGCTTGACGGCCAGGTGGATCCACACAATCGCCATCGGTTCCAGGTAGCGCGCCGAGCTCAGCGGCCCCATGTCGACCGCGTCGAAGCCGATCATCGTCGCCAGGGCCAGCACCTGCTGGCGCGCGGCGGCATCGTCGCCGGCCACCGGCATCATCGGCTGGCCCTGTGGGTAGCAGCTGTCGGCCATGTTCTCCGCGCCAGTGGTGTTGAAGGCTTTGACCACGCGCGCGCCTCGGGCGCGTTCGGCCACCTGCTCGGCACCGCTGGTGGTGGTGCCCAGGCTCAGGCCCGCCAGCCCCGGCGCCAGCGGATTGGTAGCGTCGACCAGCACGCGGCCCTGCCAGTCCGCACGCGCCTGCGCGATGGCCAGCGCTGCCGTATAGGGCACGGCCAGAATCACCAGCTCGCCGCGTTGTGCCGCCTCGTCGTTGCCGGTGAGTGTGGCCTGTGGGCCCAGCGCGGCCACCGCATCGGCATAGCGTGCCGGGTCGGGCACACCGATCGTCACCGGCTGGCCGGCGCGCAGCAGTGCGCGGGCCAGCGCCATGCCGACGTTGCCGGCGCCCAGGATGCTGATCTGCATCGTCGCCCCCCTTGTCAGCGCCCGAGCGCCTCGATGACCAGGCGCGCGGTCTCGCCGCCCGAGAAGTTCTGCTGGCCGGTGACGAGGTTGCCGTCGCGTACGGCGAAGCTGCGCCACAGGCCGCCCTGCACATAGTTGGCGCCGATGGCCTTGAGCTTGTCTTCAATGCGCCAGGGCATCACATGCTTGTCGCGTGGCAGCAGGCCATAGCTCCACACCGCGTTGTCGGCATAGTCCTCCTCGACGTTGGCAAAGCCGGTCACGGTGCGGCCCTTGGCGATGAATTCGCCCTTGCTGTTCCTGGCATAGACCAGGATCGCGCTGCCGTGGCACAACGCGGCGGCCACCTTGCCGGCCTCGAAGAAGGCGGCAAACTTGGCGTGCAGGTCGGTTGCACCTTCAAACGTGAACATCGGCGCCTGACCACCGGCCACGACGATGGCGTCGAAGACCGTCACGTCAAGGTCTGCTACTTTCTTGGTGTTGCCCACCAGAGCCCTCAGCTCGGGCGTGTGGATGAAGCCCTGGCTGATCAGATCGGTCTTGCTGTAGCCGCTCGCATCGTTGGGGTCGCTCATGCCGTCGGCCACGCACTCGCCGCCGGCGGGGCTGAACACCTCGACCTCGTAGCCCGCCTCGGCGAAGGCCTGGTACGGATGGGTGAGCTCGCTCCACCAGAAGCCCACCGTCCAGCCGGTGGTCGTAGACACCGCCGGATTCGCGATGACGATGGCGACGCGCTTGCGGCGCTGCGGATTCAGCACGTTGGGGTCTTGCAGGCTCATCGAGGGCTCCGTGTGCAGGGTTGGATGCGATGGACGGCAGTCTGGCGATTGGCGTCACGTGTTTCAATCCATCAGAATGCGACATACTGTTGCTTCAGGAGACAACAATGGACCTGGCTGCGCTGCAATCCTTCGTCAAGGTGGTGCAGACCGGCAGCTTCACGCGCGCGGCCGACGCGCTGCACACGCAGAAGGCGCGGCTGTCGCGGGTGGTCAGCCAACTCGAGCGCGAGCTGTCGGTGCGCCTGCTTGAGCGCAGCACGCGATCGCTGTCGCTTACCGAGGCGGGGCGCGAGTTCTTCGAGCGGGCGCAAGGCATCCTGACTTCGGTGGACGATGCGCGGCAAGCCATGCAACGCATCCGCGGCGAGCCACAGGGCACGCTGCGCCTGACCTGTGGCGTGGAGTTTGGGCTGGTGGCCGTGAGCGCGTGGATCGCCGAATACCTGTTGGTCTACCCGCAGGTGCAGGTGGAGGCCGACTACACCAACCGTGTCGTCGATATCGTTCACGAGGGCTACGACCTGGCGGTGCGCGTCGGGCCACTGTCCGACTCGTCGCTGGCGGCCAGGCGACTGGGCATGTTGGACTACGGGTTGTATGCGTCGCCCAACTACCTGCGGCGCCACGGCCGACCAGCTAGCCCGAAGGAACTGGCCACGCACCCGCTGGTGGTGTATGCCGGCGCGGCGCCACAGCGCCAATGGCACCTGACCCGGGGCGACGACACCGAGCGTCTGAAGCTGCAGCCACGCCTGAGCGTGAACACCAGCCTGGCGGCGAAAGAAGCACTTCAACGCGGCCTGGGTATCGGCCTGCTACCGCGGCGGGTCGCCGAGCCCGCCGGACAGCCCGCCCCGCTGCGGCGGGTGTTACCTGACTGGGCCGTGCCCGAGGTGCCCGTTCACGCGGTATTCGCGAGCGCGCGCTACCTGACGCCGAAGGTGCGTGCCTTCATTGACTTGGCGGCTGAGAACTTTCGCTCGGTTGCCTGAAGTCAGCTTCCGGGCGGCTCAGTTGAGGGGACGGGCAGACGGATATGGGTCAAACCGACTCGTCCAAGAGCGCCAGCTTCCGAGCATTGGATCCTCAACGTCTGCTATCTGGCGATGACTTCGACGGGTCGGCCGGCTCGAGCCGAGCCGGAAGAGACATCCAGAGTCCCTTTCAACGTGCCGCTAAGCCGTCGGTCGACCCGGCGAGACTCACCCGGAAATGACGCTACAGATTCGTGCACAGGTTGGTCAAACCATGGGCTCTAGATCGAAGTGTTATGAAAGTTGAGCGCGACGTTCGCTGCCGGCTGCGATCGTCACGATGGCAGGATTCAACATCGTGTTGACGAGTCACGGTTGAAATCAGGCTAGAGATCCGAAGCGGCGGTGCGGCTTCTTGGACTGCCGAGATTCAGCCTCGACCTGCCTACCCGCTGGGCGGATTCACCGGCTACGCTCCATTCAGACAGGGCTGCCGTCAGCTTTCTCCTGCAGCAGCGCCAGCAGTGGAGCCAAGTGATGAGCCAGAGCCAGCGCAACGCGCTGGTCGGCGGTCGTGAAGACACGGGGACGCGTATCGAAAAGCTCGATGATGCCAATCGGTCGACTGGCCCCGACCAACGGCGTCAGCAGCAGCGAGGCGAAGCCGCGCTCACGCAGAAGCTGGGCTTCGGCCGAATCGACATCGGGATCATCGACGCGACAGGTGTAAGTCTGCCCCTGTGCCAGCGCTCGGGCTGTATTCGGGTAGTCGGTGAGTTCATAGCTCTGTTCGGCGAGCTTCCAGTCATCATGACCGAAGCGGTAGTAAGCCACTGCCTTGACGCGCCGTCCTTCGGCGTCGAGCATGTCCACGCAGCCGCCCGAGCAGGCTAGAACCTGCACCCACTCGCGTAGCGCCCCGCGTGCCGCAGTGACAACATCGCGTGCATCTATCAGGTCGGGCGAGGGAATCAGCGCCTGCTCGTCGGCCACGTCGCGCCGCCGGCTCGCGTAGGCGATTTCCGTCATGTCGGCGACAGAGACAACGCCGCGACCGCGAGACTTGGCGTCGTAGACCGCCGCATCGGCGCGGTCAAAGAGATCGCCCGGCTCGCGTGTCGAGGCGATGAACGCGACACCGGCCGAAGTCGACAGCCGGCCTACGCCCGGTAGCTCGGACTCGCAGATACGCGACACGGCCCGCTGGGCAATGCGCAGCACCACTTCACGATCAACGCCGACAAACAGGGCTCCGAACTCATCGCCGCCGAGTCTGCCCACGCGGTCGGCCTCGCGAGTCGTGGCACGCAACGCGTCCGCTACAGCGCGCAGCGCCTGATCGCCGGTCTGGTGCCCATGCACGTCGTTGATCAACTTCAGGTAGTCCAGGTCAAACAGGACAAGGGCCACCTGTTCGCTGGCGGATCCGCCTGAGGCCAGGGCTTGACTCACCGCGTCGTGGAAGGCTGCGTGATTCAAAAGGCCGGTGAGTGAGTCACGCCCGACCGATTCGCGCAACTGATCTTCCGTGAGCTTGATTTCGGTGATGTCGCGAGCAAAGCAGGACACAGCGTCGAGACTGCGCGGGACGATCCAGACGTCGAACCATCGGTCTGCGCCTCGTATCGGCTGGCAGACCCTGACCCGCTTCGAAACGTGGCCGTGAAGCGCTTCGCGGAGATGCGTCGCCATGCCGCTGAACATCGATAGCCCGGGAACTTCATCGACGCTTTGCCCGACCAGCGCGGAAGCAGACGAGCCAGCAAGATCGGCCGCCGCCCGGTTCGCATCCCTCAAGCGCAGCGACGCGTCGAAAGTCACGATTGGATCCGGGCTATCGAGATCCTGCTCGCGCGCCGCACTCACGCTGACAGAGCGCCTGGTCGGGGCACGGTCCCGGGGTGGACGGAGGCTTCGGGCCACTGCTTCGCCTTAGGAATTGCCTCATTATCGGCTCTGGACGCGGCGTTGTGAGTGGTTCCAGGCCGCGAGAACCTATCTCAAACGCGCGTTACTTTGCTGCAGCGCTCCAGCCCACAAGACCTGGATGTCCGGGGGTTGAAGACGGCCATTCATCAGCGTACAGATCATGCCCCGTCGCTGCCATGCCGCTGCTACGCGACAAGCAAGGCGGCGACCAGGGCTTGCGCTCCGCATTCCGTCAGTGGAGCAGCGCGTCGCGCCTGAAGGACGCTCCGACAAGCATCTGCTGACCAGTCTCCTGCGCCTGCTGCAGAAGCGCGGCCACCTGCGACGCGTGCAGCGGTCGGGCCATCAGAAAGCCCTGGCCGCGATCGCAACCCAGGTCGCGCAATTGGTCGAACTGCGACGGCGTCTCGATGCCCTCAGCCACCACATCCTTGCCCAGCGATCGGCCGAGTTGCACGATGCCTCTAACTACGGCCGCGTCCTTTGAGTCTTTGGTCAGCTGGCCGACAAAGGATCGATCGATCTTGAGCGCGTCGATCGGAAGCCGCGACAGGTGTGCAAGCGATGAGTAGCCGGTCCCGAAATCATCCACGGCCAGCCGGACACCCACTTCGCGTAGCCGCTCGAGTTGAGGTAGTGCGACCTCGATGCTGGACATGAGGATGTCCTCGGTCAGCTCCAACGTCAGGTGCGCCGGCTGGATACCGGCTTCAGCGACTGCCTGAAGCACGCGCTCAGCCAAACCGCTTTGAGCGAGATCGCGGCCGGCAAGATTGACCTGCACTCCGAGGTGCTGAAGTGCAGGATCAAGGGCATGCCAATGGCGCAGCTGCCGGCAGGCCGCACGCAGCACGAAGGTCGTCACCGGCACAATCAGGCCCGACTCCTCGGCCACCGGGATGAACTGATCAGGGGCGATCGGCCCGTGCTCGGGATGCGTCCAGCGTACCAATGCCTCAAATCCCGTGATGCGCCCGGCCCTGAGTTCGTAAAGCGGTTGGTAAGCCACCGTCAGCTCGCCTTGCTCTATCGCGGTGCGCAGATCCGATTCCAGGCGCAATCGCTGAGATGCCTCGGCGTGCAGCCCAATGTCGAACAGCGCATAGCGGGCCTTCCCGGCGGCCTTGGCACGATACATCGCAATGTCGGCGTCGCGCAGGACGCTCTCAGGCTCGGTGTAGCCGATGCTACTCGTCGTGATGCCGATGCTCGCGCTGGTGATCAGCTCGGTGTCGGCGATGCGAAACGGCTCCTTCAGCGCCTGCAGCAGGCGGTCCGCCAGCGCGATGGCCGCCTCGTCACCATCGAATCGCTGCATCAGGATCGCAAACTCGTCTCCACCCAGGCGCGCCACAACGTCATGGCCGCGCAGCCTGCCCTGCACGCGACGCGAGACCAGAACGAGGAACTCGTCGCCGGCGCTGTGGCCCAAGCTATCGTTGATCAGCTTGAAGCGGTCGAAATCCAGGAACAGGACCGCAAAGCGCTGCTCGCGGTCGACCGATGCACGTGCCACGGCCTGCGCGAGCAGCTCCTGGAAACGGCGACGGTTTGGCAGGCCGGTCAATGTGTCGTTGAACGCGAGCTCCTGAAGGCCCTGCTCGGCGCGTCGGCGAGCGGTAATGTCCTGCACCTGCAGGATCAGACAAGGCGTGGTTGCGCCGGGTTCGGAGAAGAAGCTGCAATGCAACGATACCCACACCGTGTCGCCGGCCCGGTGGTGGCATCGCAATTCGAGCGTGAAGGTCTCGAAGCCTTGGTCCAGTACCTTCGCCAGCTGCATGTCGAGCGCTGCGCGGTCTTCTTCGACGACGAAGTCCCCGAAGCCTTCGCCACGCAGCGCAGCTGCCTCGAGGCCAAGCAACAAGTGCAGCGCGCCGTTGGCCTGCAGCACCCGGCCGTCCACGCCGACCAGCGCCATGCCGATCGATGCGTGCGTGAAGGCACTGTGAAAGCGCCGCTCGCTGGCCTCGAGTTCGCGCAGATGGCGTGCAGCGAGTTCGGCCTCGCGTTCGGCGGCCTGCGCCATGGCGTGCGCTTCGCGCTCAGCCGCCGCGGCGGCGGCAGCTCGCGCCACTTCGTGCGCCTCTTGCTGCCGGTTGTAGTAGTGGAAGGCGGCCAGCAAGGCTCCGAGCAGCGGTACCACTGCCAGCAACACCCCGAGGCCGGAGTTGCGGTAGGCGAGAAAGAGCAGCGCCGCCACCGCCGCGCTGCCCGCGTAAACAAAGCCGATCCAGCCCATCAGGCCCGTCACGTGCGACCACAGCAGACGCTCGTTGCGCTTGAGCAGCGGCAGCGCGGTGGCAAAGGTCGCGTTGAGTACGAAGTAGGCCACCGAGAACGCCATCAGGGCCGCCACCAGCATGCCGTCGCTCAGCCAGCCGGTACGCTCGAGGGCAGCTGAGCCCAGCTTGAACAGCGAACCGGATGCGAAGATCGCCACGGCCGACATGGCGGGACTCCCAAGGCGGCTCGTCCAACGCTTGGAGGTGCGGTAGGCCCCGAGCGCGGTCTCGGCTGCGGCCGCCAGCGCGGCGATCGCAGGGCCGTGCAGCACGAGAAGCAGGAAGACGAAGATCTCACCGGCGGCGAAGGAGTTCTTCGAGTTCGGGATCCGCACGGGAAACAGGCCTGCGAGCATTGCGCACGCGATGCCCGCGAGCATCTGCAGTCTTACCGGCCAAGGCGTTGCGGCCAGGTTCACCAGTGCATAGACGATGACCGCGGCCCCGAGAGCCACCATCGTCCACCAGTAGGTCATCGCCTTGCCGTTGTAGTCCGGCATCAGCGCCGCGCGGACCTTGGCCCAAGCGCTGAGCGGCTCGGCGCCAGTGGGCGAGACCGTAGTGGCGTTCAGTGGCGGCATCGGATGCCTTCGCGATGAACCGGCTCTATCCAGGCCCGAAGTCGCGCTCAAGGCTCGCCGAGCAGGCTCGAGTCGTTGGCCGAACTGACGCCCGTCTGGCCGGTCTCGCTGAGGATGATCCCTTCACTGATGATGATGCCTTCGCTGAGGATGATCCCTTCGCTGATGATGATGCCTTCGCTGAGGATGATCCCTTCGCTAAGGATGATCCCCTCGCTGATGATGATCCCTTCGCTAATGATGATGCCCTGACCGAGCGTCGTGCCGCTGCCCGCGGCCAGCCACCCGCTGAGCGTGGCGGTCGGCATGAAGGTGCCCGTCTGGCCGAACTTGGAACTGGTGCCGGCCAGTGACGTCGCATTCACCACGCCGGCCGTCAGCAGCGACTGGTTCGGTGCCGGCGCGGCGACGATCGACTTGATGTAGGTGTTCGCCGGCACGCCGGTTGCCACCGGCCAGAACGTCACGGTGGCCCGGCGAGCGACGCCGCGCGCCCACACCAAGCGGTGGTCATAGATCGGCTGGTACTGCGTGAACAGCGCGTCGCCGCTGACGATCTGGTTGCCTCCGGCGTAGACGATGCGGCTCCAGTTGAAGGTCTGGCCGTTGACCGTCGAGGTCTTGGCCGGCATGGTCTTGCCGCTGGCCAGCAGGCTGGCCCCTGGGGCGATGTTTCCGGCTTCGACAGCGGTCCTGACATCGGTGCGCAGGGCCTTGGCCATCTGCACCGCGCCATCGACATTGAGCAGCCCCGCGCCTTGCTGTAGCAAATTGGCGCCGACGATCGGCTGCGCCGTGTACTGCAAGATGGCCTTGATCAGCGGCGGGGTCAGGCCAGGGTTGGCCTGCAGCATGAGCGCTACCGTACCCGCCACCGCAGGGGCGGCGATCGAGGTGCCGCTGAGGTTGAGCAGTTGCTGCTTAGCCTTCTGCTGGCCCGACGTGCCGTAGGGCGAAGAAAGCACCGAATACGTGACAGGTAGGTAGGCCCAGGAGCCGCCTGCGCCAGCCTTGTCCGAGGCGAGCGCGCCAACAATCTTGTTGCCGGGAGCGACCAAGTCCGGCTTCAGCAGGTTGTCGACCTGCCGAACCCCGTTGGTGTCAATGTAGGAACCGCGCGTGGGGCCGCGGGAGCTGAAGAAGTTGACCGTGTCGTCGCTGCGGACGGTCGTGCCCTTGGTGTTGGCCGAGCCGACCGTGATGACCGACGGGTCGTGGCCGGGCGAGCTGACGGTGCCGAACCGCTCGGCGCCGGTCGCGCTCTGGCCGAAGTTGCCCGCAGCCACCACCACCGTGATGCCTGCGGCCACGGCGCTGCGCGCGGCTCGCGCCAGCGGGTCGGTCTGCCAGGTTTCAGTCGAGTCGGCCGCCAAGCTCAAATTGAGCACGCGGATGTTGTATTCCTTGGCGTGGTAAATCACCCAGTCAATGCCCGCGATGGCGTCGCTCAGCTGGCCCACGCCGTTGCCGTCGAGCACCTTGACGTCGTACAGGCTGGCGTTGGGAGCCATCCCGGTGGAGTCATTGGACTGGTAGAAGCCGCGGCCGGCCGCCACGCTGGCCACGTGCGTGCCGTGGCCGTACCGGTCGGAACGGTCGGTGCCCGCCGCATTGATGGCGGTCTCGTAGTTCGAGATCGTCTTGCTGCTGGGGTACAGCGACGCCGAGGCGTCAATGCCAGCGGTCCAGTCCTTGACGCCGAGCGCGGTGGCGTCGCCGACCTTTTGCAGGTCCACGGCCTTCACCACGCGAGTGGTCTTGCCGTCGGCCGCCATCATGTTCAAATGGCTCCAGCCGATGCCCGAATCGAGCACCGCGATGCCCACGCCGGTGCCGTCCAGGCCGCTGTAGGCGTTGGTGCTGCTGTAGGTGCGCACGTTGGCGGTAAGCGCGCCCGTCATGTATTCGAGCGTGCTGGCCGTGCGCGCGGTCAGGCGGTCGGGCGAGATGCCCTGGACGTCGGTGCGCGCGGCGATCGCAGCCACCTGGTTCGCCGGCAGCATCGCCGAGATGGCGGACACCGATACGAAGCGCAGGTACACGGAGCCGCCCTTGGCGAGCACGTCGGCGCGCAAAGCGACGAGATCCGGGTCGGTGCTGTTACTGACCACCAGCACCTTGACCATGCGCATGCCGTTGACGTCCTTGGCCCAGTTGAGCTTCGGCGTGATCGGCGAGGCGATGACCAGTTGCAGGTCGAGGGCCACCTTGCTCCGGGCGGTCTGCGCCTGCGCAGGGCTGAGCAACCGTCTTGACGGTCAAGCGTTATGGAGCGACGGATCCCACTTCGAAC